>CANGUQ010000256.1 GCA_947456915.1 Betaproteobacteria bacterium | reverse complement strand
GGCGGCCCGCGGCGCCCGCTCCCCAGGGCGGCGATACGGCGGGCGCTGCCGCGCCGACCCAGCCCGGCACCGGTGCGACCACCGCCGACGGCCGTCACGTCTACCGCACGGTGAAGGCGCGCGCGCTGTGGCAGCAGATCATGCAGTCGACCTACGACCACGCCGAGCCGGGAGTGGTGTTCATCGATCGCATGAACGCGGACAACAACCTCGCCTACTGCGAGGGCATCGAGGCGACCAATCCCTGCGGCGAACAGCCACTGCCCTCCTATGGCTGCTGCTGCCTGGGCAGCGTCAACCTGACGCTGTTCGTGCGCGAGCCGTTCACAGCGCAGGCGCACTTCGACTTCGCGGCGTTCGCCGCGGTGGTACGCCCCGCGGTGCGGATGCTGGACAACGTCCTCGATGCCACCGTCTGGCCGCTGCCCGAGCAGTACGCAGAGTCGCGCGCGAAGCGCCGGGTCGGGCTGGGCTTCACCGGGCTGGGCGATGCGCTCGCCATGCTCGGGCTGCGCTTCGACACCGAACCTGCGCGCGCGATGGCCGCGCGCATCGCCGAGTCGATGCGCGACGAGGCCTATTCGGCCTCGGCCGACATCGCGCGCGACAAGGGTGCGTTCCCGGTGCTCGACATCGAGCGCTATCTCGCCGCGCCGTCGTTCGCGTCACGGCTGCCCGAGGCGGTGAAGGCGAAGATCCGCGTGCACGGGCTGCGCAACAGCCACCTGCTGTCGATCGCGCCCACTGGCACCATCTCGCTCGCGTTCGCCGACAACGCCTCGAACGGCATCGAGCCGCCGTTCTCGTGGACGTACCAGCGGCGCAAGCGCATGCCCGACGACAGCTACAAGGTCTACGACGTCGAGGATCACGCGTGGCGGCTGTATCGCCACCTCGGCGGCGACGTGGGACGACTGCCCGGATCGTTTGTCACGGCGCTGGAGATCTCCGCGCTCGACCACATGCGAATGGTGGCCGCGGTGGCACCGTTCGTCGACTCGGCGATCAGCAAGACGGTCAACGTGCCGGCCGACTACCCGTACGAGGATTTCGCCGATCTGTACCTCGAGGCGTGGAAGTCGGGACTGAAGGGCATCACGACGTACCGGCCCAACAGCGTCCTCGGCAGCGTGCTGTCGGTGACCCCGGCGGCGAGCACGCCGGCCAACGACACGCCGCACGACCTGGACACGAGCGACGTCGACCGGCGCATCCGGCTGGACGCCGCGCCGCAGCCGGCGCTGGCGAGCCTGCGCTGGCCAGGCCGGCCGCGGCTCGCCGCCGGCAATCCGTCGTGGACCTACATGGTCGAATCGCCGTTCGGCGCATTCGCGATCTTCGTCGGGCATGTCGAGGGGGACCACCCGCAACCGTTCGAGGTCTGGGTGAACGGCGCCGAGCAGCCGCGCGGACTGGGCGCGGTGGCGAAGACACTGTCGATGGACATGCGCGCTCAGGACACCGAGTGGCTGCGCACCAAGCTCGACATGCTGGCCCGCACGCCCGGCGACGACGCGTTCGACTGCGCGCTGCCGCCCGACGGGCGCGTCGTGCGCGTGCCGAGCATGGTCAGCGCGTTCGCGCAGATCGTGAACTGGCGCGTGGCGCAACTGGGCGAGTACCGGGCGCCCTCGGCCGGGTCACCGGTGCTCGACGCGCTGTTCGCGAAGAAGGAACCCAAGACCGGCACCGACGGCACGATGAGCTGGAGCGTGGACGTCTACAACGGCGCAAGCGGTGACGACTTCGTGCTGATGCTGAAGGAGCTGGTACTGCCCAACGGGCAGCGTCGGCCGTATTCGATGTGGCTCGCCGGTGCCTACCCGCGCGCGCTCGACGGGCTGTGCAAGCTGCTCTCCCTCGACATGCGGGTGATCGATCCGGCGTGGATCGGCATGAAGCTGCGCAAGCTGCTGTCGTACTCCGAGCCGCTGGGCGACTTCATGGCGCGAGTACCCGGCGAGGAGCGGCAGGAGAACTTCCCGAGCACGGTCGCCTACGTCGCGCGGCTGATCATCCACCGCTACGCGATGCTCGGCGTGCTCGACGAGCGCGGCCTGCCGCTGTCGGACATGGGCGTGCTGGAGATTCCCGAGGACGATCGCCCGCTGTCGCCGCAGGCGGCGACCGCCGGCGGCGTGCTGCCGGGCAGACTGTGCGGCGAGTGCGGCAACTCGACGGTGATCAGGAAGGACGGCTGCGAGTTCTGTACCGCGTGCGGCGCGGTGGGAGCGTGCGGGTGAGCCGCCTGTGCGCGTGTATCGTGCGCATGCAGCCGGCGTGCTCGGGGCACCCCGCCCGTGCGTGGCAGCCCGCCACGGCGCGCCGCTGCAGCGCGCGCGCGACCTGCGGGATGAACCGATGAGCGACCCGACCGGCGCGGACAGCCTCGCACAGCTGCGCGCCAGCCTGCAGGCGTTGCGCGAGCGGCGTGTCTCCGCGCTCGACTTCGCCCGACTCTGGCGCGGCCAGGCGGCACTGCTTGCAGCGCTGCCGCCGCGCTTCGGCGAGGCGCTGGAGCAGATCCTGCAGCGGCTCGAGTCGGGCAGCCTGTTCGCCGAGGAGAGCTGCTCGTTCAGCCAGACCGACCTGCACGATCTGCTCGTCCAGTGGCTCGACAAGGCACAGGCCCAGCTCGCCGGGCCGACGGGTGTCGCCTCGCCCGGAGCGCGCTGAACGCTCGCCACGATGAAGGGCTCCGCCACTCGCGTCGCGCCCGGCACGCACGCCGGCGATCCGCCGTTTCTCGACGATCTCGCCGCGATCGAGCAGGAGATCTGGCGACTGCTCGCAGCGGGTGCGCGCGAGCGCACGCACGCGTTCCACACACCGACCCTCGCGACGGTGTGCGCTGACGGGCCGCAAGCGCGCACGGTGACGCTGCGCGGCGCTGACCCGGCCACGCGGCAGGTGAGCTTCAACCTCGACGCCCGCAGCACGCTCGCGGCGGAGCTGCACGCCGATGCGCGCGTCGCCCTGCACGCCTACGGTGCGGCCGAGCGCACGCAGCTGCGACTCACCGGCGAAGCGCGACTGCGCAGCGGCGACGCGATCGCGAGTCGCGCCTGGGCGCTGGCGAGCGCTTCGGCGCGGCGCTGCTATCTGGTACCGCCGCCGGGCAGCGTATCGCCGATCCCCACCAGCGGACTGCCCGCGGAGCTGGAGCGGCGCGCGCCCACCACCGCCGAGAGCGCTGGCGCGTTCGGCCACTTCCGCGTCGCCGAAGTCACCGTGCACCGAATCGACTGGCTCTACCTGCACGCGCAGCACAAGCGCCGGGCACGATTTGCGTGGACCGACGGGCGGTGGCGCGGGCAGTGGCTGTCGCCCTGAGCGGATCGGCACGGCTGATGGCGCGACGGCCGCCGCCTGCGCCCGCGACAGCGCTGCACCTGTTGCGCCGTTGCGCCGCTGCACCCGTTGCGCCGCCGCACCCGTTGCGCCGCTGCACCCGTCGTACCGGTGCGCCGGCGAGCCGGCAAGCCGATGTACGGATACACCGGTGCGGCGGTGCACCGATACGGCGTTGCACCGATACGCTGTTGCACCGATACGCTGTTGAACCGATACGCCGTTGAACCGATACGCCGTTGACCCGATACGCCGATGACCCGATACGCCATTGAACCGGTGCGCCCCCTGCGCCCGATCCGCGCAGTGCACGGGCCGCGCCCGATGCGGCCGCCGCCGTGCCGCGCCGCGGGCGTCCGGCCGCTACAGCGTGATCACCCTTGCCGCGCCAGCCTGCAGTTCGAGGATGTTCGCCATGTTGCCGATCTCGCCGACCTCGACGCAGTCCATCAGCTCGTAGTAGTCGAGACAGGTACGGCAGGCGATCAGCCGCACGCCGTCCTGCGCGAGCTGCGCGAGCTCGTGCAGGCACGGCGACTCGTCGGTAACCAGTTTCACGCCGGCGGTGTAGAACACGATCGCCTGCGGCTTCGCGCCCAGTTCGATCAGGGTTCTGAAATAGGTGACGATGACCTTGCGCGCGAGCGCGTGATCGCCGTGGCCCAGACCGTCGTTGCTGGCGACGATGACGGTGTCGGCGAAGTCCTGTGCGGGCATCGCAGCTCCTTTCTGCGCGAGACGTTGCTTCGATCGACCGAACCTGCCCCGGCGCCGTGCACCCTGCTGCGCCGCAGTACCCTTCGGCGCAGCGGCGCGAGCGTCACTTCAGGGGCTTGAACCTGATCCGCCTGGGCTTGGCACCCTCTTCGCCGAGCCGCTTCTTCTTGTCCGCTTCGTACTCGTTGTAGTTGCCGCTGAAGAAGGTCCACTGCGACTCGCCCTCGCAGGCAAGGATGTGAGTGGCGATGCGGTCGAGGAACCAGCGGTCGTGCGAGATGCACAGCACGCAACCGGCGAACTCGAGCAGTGCCTCCTCCAGTGCGCGCAGCGTCTCCACGTCGAGATCGTTCGATGGCTCGTCGAGCAGCAGGACATTGCCACCTTCCATCAGCGTCTGCGCGAGATGCAGCCGTCCGCGCTCGCCACCGGAGAGCTGACCGACCTTCTTCTGCTGGTCGGCGCCCTTGAAGTTGAACCGCCCGCAGTAGGCGCGCGAGGGCATCTCGAAGCGACCGACGGTGAGGATGTCCGAGCCGTGCGAGATCGCCTCCCACACCGTCTTGTCGTTCTCCAGCGCGTCGCGCGACTGGTCGACGTAGGCGAGCTTCACCGTGTGGCCGATCTTCACCTCTCCGGAGTCGGGCTTCTCCTGACCGGTGATCATCCGGAAGATCGTCGACTTGCCCGCTCCGTTCGGGCCGATGATGCCGACGATGGCCCCTGGCGGAATCGAGAACGACAGCCGGTCGATCAGCAGCCGGTCGCCGTAACCCTTGCTGACCTCCTTGAACTCGATCACCTCGTTGCCCAGCCGCTCGGCGACGGGGATGAAGATCTCCTGCGTCTCGTTGCGCTGCTGGTACTCGTAGGAATTGAGTTCCTCGAAGCGCTGCAGGCGCGCCTTGGACTTCGCCTGCCGGCCCCTGGCGTTCTGGCGCACCCACTCGAGTTCCTTCTTGATCGCCTTCTGGCGGGCCGATTCGCTCGACTCTTCCTGCTTCAGCCGCTGTTCCTTCTGGTCGAGCCAGGAGCTGTAGTTTCCCTTCCACGGAATGCCGTGCCCGCGGTCGAGCTCGAGAATCCACTCCGCGGCGTTGTCGAGAAAGTAGCGATCGTGGGTAACCCCGACCACGGTGCCCGGAAACTTGGCGAGAAACTGCTCGAGCCAGTCGACGCTCTCGGCGTCGAGGTGGTTGGTCGGCTCGTCGAGCAGCAGCATGTCGGGCTTGGACAGCAGCAGTCGGCACAGCGCGACGCGGCGTTTCTCGCCGCCGGACAGGTTGGCGATCTTCGCGTCCCACGGCGGCAGGCGCAGCGCGTCGGCAGCGATCTCGAGCTGGTGCTCGGCACCGCCGCTGCCGCCGCCGCCGGCGATCAGCGCCTCGAGCTGCGCCTGTTCCTCGGCCAGCTTGTCGAAATCCGCATCGGGCTCCGCGTACGCGGCGTAGACCTCGTCGAGGCGCTTCTTCGCCGCCTCGATGTCGCCCAGACCGGCTTCGACTGCCTGCCGCACGGTCTGCTCGGGATCGAGCCTGGGCTCCTGTTCGAGGAAGCCGATCTTCAGGCCGGCAGCCGGAGTGGCCTCGCCCTCGATCTCGGTGCCGCGGCCCGCCATGATCTTGAGCAGCGTCGACTTGCCCGAGCCGTTCAGGCCGAGCACGCCGATCTTGGCGCCGGGAAAGAAGGACAGCGAGATGTTCTTCAGGATCTCGCGCTTGGGCGGGACGACCTTGCCCACGCCGTGCATCGTGTAGACGTACTGTGCCATCGGGAACTGTGCCGCCTGAGAATCTGATGAGGAGTCCTGATTCTCTCACGGACGGCGGCGCCGGCCGGCGCGATCAGGCGCTGCCGCGGGGGCAGGTACCACGCGCGCACAGGGGCTGC
>CANGUQ010000255.1 GCA_947456915.1 Betaproteobacteria bacterium | reverse complement strand
CGGTCAATCCGCAGCTCACCGAAGCGTGGGGCCACCTGCAGGCCGGACGCGTCGAGGCCGCCCAGCGGCTGTACCAGCAGGTCAACAATGCCGACCCGCGCAACATCGACGCCCTGCTCGGACTGGCCGCGATCGCGCAACTCGCCGGTCAGCCTGAACAGGCGAGCCGGCTCTACCTGCGCGCACTCGAGGTCGAGCCGCGCAACGCCCACGCTCAGGCGGCCCTGCTGGGCGTGGTCGGTCGCGTCGATCCCGCTGCCGCCGAGTCCCAGCTCAAGCAGCTGATCAGCCGCGAACCGGCACCGTTCCTGTTCTTCACGCTGGGCAACCTGTACGCCGATCAGAACCGCTGGCCGCTCGCGCAGCAGGCGTGGTTCCAGGCCCACCACCTCGCCCCGGACAACGCCGACTACGCGTTCAACCTCGCGGTAGGCCTGGAGCGCATCAACCAGCCGCGCCTCGCGCTCGACTACCTGCGCACGGCAATCCGGCTGGCCGAGTCGAGCGGGCGGGCAAACTTCGACGTCGGCGCGGCCCGCGGCCGGGCACGCCTGCTCGAGCAGAGCGCGAGCGCGAATTGAATACGATGACCGAGCCGCGGCGCAAGCTGCGCCTGGGCGAACTGCTGGTGCAGCAGGGACTGCTCTCGCTCGACCAGCTTCGCATCGTGCTGACCGAGCAGAAGCGGCAGAACGTGCCGATCGGCCGGCTGATGGTGTCACTCGGCTTCGTCAGCGAGGACGTGATCCGCGACGTGATGGCGCAGACCATCGGTCAGGAGAGCGTCGACCTCGCCCACGTGGTGATCGACGCCGAGGCGCTGGCGCTGGTGCCCGAGGAGTTCGCGCGCCGCAACCGCGTGCTGCCGATCGCCTACGACAACGAGACACGGGTGCTCACGCTCGCCACCACCGACGTGTTCCGGGTAGTCGTGCTCGACCAGTTGCGCGCGACGCTGGGCGGGCGGGTCGAACTGCGCACGATGCTCGCCACCGAAGCGCAGATCGAGGAATCGATCGACCGCTTCTACGGCTTCGAACTGTCGGTAGACGGCATCCTCGAGGAGATCGAGACCGGCGAGATCGACTACCAGAGCCTGCAGGCCGCGGAGGGCGAGTACACGCAGCCGGTGGTGCGACTGGTGGGCGCCCTGCTGGTGGACGCGGTCAAGCGCGGCGCCTCGGACATCCACTTCGAGCCCGAGTACGCGTTTCTGCGCATCCGCTATCGCATCGACGGGGTGCTGGAGACGATCCGCAGCCTGCACAAGACCTACTGGCCGGGTATCGCGGTCAGGGTGAAGGTGATGAGCGGCATGAACATCGCCGAGACCCGCGCGCCGCAGGACGGCCGGGTGTCCATGAATATCTCCGGCCGGCCGATCGACTTCCGGGTATCGACGCAGCCGACGATCCACGGCGAGAACATCGTGCTGCGCGTGCTCGACCGCGAGAAGTCGATCATCAGCCTGGACCGGATGAATCTCGGGAGCAGCGCGCGGGAGAAGCTGCTGCTCATGCTGGCGCGCCCCGAGGGCATCCTGATCGTCACCGGCCCCACCGGCAGCGGCAAGACGACGACGCTGTATTCGCTCCTCGCCCAGGTCAACGACGAGACGGTCAACATCATGACCCTCGAGGACCCGGTCGAGTATCCGGTGACGATGATGCGCCAGACGTCGATCAACGAGAGCGCGAAGATGGAGTTCGCGAACGGTGTGCGCTCGATCATGCGCCAGGACCCCGACATCATTCTCGTGGGCGAGGTGCGCGATCACGAGACTGCGGAGATGGCGTTCCGCGCGGCGATGACCGGCCACCAGGTGTTCACCACGCTGCACACCAACTCCGCGCTCGGCGCGTTTCCGCGCCTGCTCGACATCGGCATTCCGCCCGACATCATGGCCGGCAACATCATCGGGGTGATCGCGCAGCGTCTGGTGCGCGTGCTGTGCATGCACTGCAAGCAGCCGTACGCGCCCACGCTCGAGGAGCAGCGGCTGATCGTGCAGCCGGTGGAGAAGCTCTACCGTCCGGTCGGCTGCAGCCACTGCAACGGCAAGGGTTACCGGGGCCGTACCGCGGTGATGGAAATCCTCGTGATGGACGGCGAGATCGACGAGCTGGTGGCGCGACGCGCCACCGCGCGGGAACTGCGCACTGCCGCCATCGCGCGCGGCTTCCGGCCACTCGCCGACGAGGCGATGGCGAGGGTGATCGACGGCACCACCAGTCTGGTCGAGATCGCGCGCTCGGTCGACCTGACCGGCCGCCACAACTAGCGCCGGCGGCAACGATGCCGACGTACCAGTACAAGGCGGTCGACCACGGCGGCCGGACGGCGCGTGGCAATCTCGACGCGATGAACGACGTCGACCTCGAGCTGCGGCTGCGCCGCATGGGGCTCGACATGCTGGCGTTTCGCCTGCTCGAGCCGCAGGAGCGGCGGGCGCGTGGCTCGATCAAGCGCTCCGACGTGATCAACCTGTGCTTCGACCTCGAGCAGATCAGCCGCGCCGGCATCCCGATGCTCGACGGGCTGCGCGATCTGCGCGACGGCGTCGAGAACCCGCGGCTGCGCGAGATTCTGACCTCGGTGGTCGAGGACATGGAAGGCGGGCGACTGCTGTCGCAGTGCCTGGCGCAGCACCCGGCGGTGTTCAACAACGTGTTCGTCAGCCTGATCCGCGCCGGCGAGCAGTCCGGACTGATGGCCGAAGTGCTCGGCAACCTCGGCACGACGCTGCGCATGCAGGACGAACTGCACGCGCAGATGCGCCGCCTGCTGGTCTACCCGTGCATCGTGCTGGTGGTCGTGCTCGCGGTGATGGTCTTCCTGTTCACCTTCCTCGTGCCGCAGGTGACCGGGCTGCTGCGCACGATGGGCATCGCGCTGCCGATACAGACGCGGGTGATGATCGGCATCTCGGACGCGGTGCGACACTACTGGTTCCTCGTGTTCGGCGTGCCGCTGCTGGGCGCAATACTGGCCTTCTCGCTGGTGCAGGCGAACGAGCGCGCACGCTACGCCTGGGATCACGTCAAGCTGCGCATCCCGGTCACCGGACCGCTGCTGCAGAAGGTGATCATGGCGCGCTTCGCCAACGTCTTCGCCCTGCTCTACCGCTCGGGAATCACCATTCTCGATGCGTTGCGCACCAGCGAGGCGATCGTCGACAACAAGGTGATCGGCGATTCGATCGCGCGCGCTGCCGTGCAGATCAATGCCGGGGTCAGCCTCACCGAAGCGTTCCGGGAACTGGGTACGTTCCCGCAACTGGTCATCCGCATGCTGCGCGTGGGCGAGGCGACCGGCGCGCTCGACACGGCCCTCGCCAACGTCACCTATTTCTACAACCGGGACGTGCGCGAGTCGATCGAGCGCGGCCTGAAGCTGCTCGAACCGGCGCTGATCGGCGTGCTCGGCCTGTCGCTGCTGCTGATCATGTGGGCCGTGCTGTCGCCGGTCTACGACATCCTCGGCAAGCTCAACCTGTGAACGCGACCCGCGCAGCCACCGCCACGAAGGACCGCCATGGCGCTCGGTGAACGTCTGCTGCTCTGCGTCGGCGCCGAGCAGGCAACGCTGGGACGCTGGCGCGGCAATCGCCTCGTGCAGTGCGAGACCTTCGCCGACGACGAGATCGGACTGCGCCAGTTCTCCCTCGCGCTGGCCGGGGCCGCGCGCGCTCCGGTGCACGCGCTGGTCGATGCGGTGGAGGAGGACTATCGCAGCGAGATGCTGCCGCACTCGATGGGACGCGAACGCAGCGCGATGGTGCAGCGCCGCCTGCGTCAGCTCTACCGCAATTCGCCGTTCAACGCGGCGGTGATGCAGGGACGTGACGACAAGGGGCGCCGCGACGACCGCTATCTGTTCGCCGCGCTCACCAATGCCGAAGTGTTCATGCCGTGGCTGGCAGCGATCGAGGAGGCGCGACTGCCCTTCGCCGGCCTGTACCTGCTGCCGCTGGTGATGCCGGCGTTCGCCCAGCGTCTTGCGCCCGGCGGCGGCTCGACGCTGGTGGTGATGCTGACCGCGAGCGGCCTGCGCCAGAGCTTCGTCGAGAACGGACAGCTGCGCGTGAGCCGACTGACGCCATTGCCCGCGCGCGAGGACCCCGCACGCGTCAGCGCGCTGGTCGAGGAAGTCGGCAGCACGCGCCTGTACCTGGAGGCACTGAAGCTGTGCGCGCAGGACGAGCCGCTGTCGGTGACGCTGATCGACGCCGAGGACAACCTGCGCGGCGCGGTCGCTGCGATCGAACGCCAGGGCAACAATCTGCGCTGCACTCGCGTGGACGCTGCGACGCTGGTCGCCCGTCTGCCGCTGGAGCTCTCGATGCTGCAGGCCGCGCCCGACGCGCTGGCGCTGACGCTGCTGGGCATGAAGACCCCGAGCGCCAACCTCGCGCCGGCGGCCACTCTGCAGCGCTTCCGCGTGCTCGCCACGCAGCGAGCACTGTACGCGGCCACCGGAGTGGTTGCGTTGATCGGCGTGGGCTTCGCTGCTGCCAACATCGTCCAGTACGCCGACCGCGTCGAGCGCGCGCAGACGCAGCGCCTGGAGACCTCGCGCTGGCAGGAGCGCTACAGCGCCGCCGCGCGCCAGTTCCCGGAAGCACCGGCACCGCTGCCCGCGCTGCGCGCGACTGTCGATGCGGCGCGACTGATTGCCGAGCGCACGCGCACGCCGGAGCGTGCGTTTGCGGTGATCGGCGCTGCGCTCTCCGCCCAGCCCGAGATCGCGCTGCAGCGCCTCGCCTGGCGCTACGGCGAGGCCTACAGCGAATCCGACGCGGTCCAGACGCCCTCGCGGCCGCCCGTCGGCGCGAGCGTGACGGCGGTGGAAAGCGCCGCGATCGAGGGCGAGATCAGCAACTTCTCGGGCGACCTGCGCGCAGCCATGGCCGCGATCGACGCGCTCGCGCAACGGCTGCGTGCCGACCCACGGGTCGAACGCGCGACAGTCGCACGGCTGCCGCTGAATCTCAATCCGGCCTCCAGCCTGAGCGGAAGCACGCTGGAGCGGCCCGATCGCGCCAACAGCGCCCAGTTTCGCATCGTCGTCGTGCTGCGCGAGGCGCGCTCATGAACCGGCTGTTTGCGTCCCCCTACGCCGCGCCGGCGCTGCTGCTCGCGTTCGTGGCGCTGGTCATGTTCGCGCTGGGGATCTACACGCGGCAGCTCGCCGAGAGCGGCCGCATCGCAGCCGAGCAGCAGGGGGCGGCGCTGGCAGCCGCCCGCGCACGCTACGAGGGCGCGGGCGGCGAGCGTGAGCTCCTGACGCGCTATTCCCCGGAGTACCGGGCGCTGGCCGATCTGGGCTTCGTCGGTGCGGAGCGTCGGGCGAACTGGATCGACGCGCTGCGCGTGGCGAGTGACGCCACCGGCCTGCCCGGCGTGCAGTACCAGATCGGGGCACAGGCCCCGCTCACGATGCCCGGCGTCGCGCCGTCCACGCTGACCCAGTCATCGATGAAGATCGACCTTAGACTGCTGCACGAGGGCGATCTCATGCGCTTCCTGCGCGCGCTTGCAGCCGAGCGCGCCGGCGTGTTTCGCGTGAACGAATGCAGCCTCGAACGAGCAGCCTCGCTGCTCGCCGGATCGTCGATCCAGAACTCGCTGCGTGCCGAGTGCGACCTCGCGTGGATCAGCGCGCCGGCGCCGGGCGGAGGCGTACGATGAGCCCCGCTCTTGCACCGCGCACCGCACGGAGCCGCGTCGCGGTGTCGACCTTCGTCCTCGCCATTGCAGCATGGGCAGCCGCGGGTGCGGCCCAGGCGCAGGACGAATACGGGCGCCTGTTCTTCACCCCCGCGCAGCGCAATCAGCTCGACGAACTGCGCCGGCGCCCGCCGCGGCCTGCCGCGCCGGCGCCAGTGGTCGAGGCTGCACCGGCACCGCAGGCGCTGGCGATCGACGGCGTCGTGCGGCGCGACGACGGCCGCTCCACGGT
>CANGUQ010000254.1 GCA_947456915.1 Betaproteobacteria bacterium | reverse complement strand
GCCGTGCTGCTTCCCGGTGCGCTGGGCGCCGGGCACGTCATGGCGCAGCCCGCAGCCGGGTGGCCGGTGAAGCCGCTGCGGCTGATCGTGCCGTACGTGCCCGGCGGCACGCCTGACTTCATCGCACGCACGCTGGCCTCGCGGCTGCAGGAGCAGCTCGGGCAGAGCGTGGTCATCGAGAACCGCGGCGGGGCGGGCGGCAACATCGGCACCGAGGCGATCGCGCGGGCGAGCGCGGACGGCTACACGATCGGCATCGGCGCGGTGAGTCCGCTCGCGATCAACGTGACGCTGTACGCCGGTCGCATGCCGTTCGATCCGACGCGCGACCTCGCGCCGATCAGCACGGTCGCCACCAACCAGCTGGTGCTGCTCGTGCACCCGTCGATGCCGGTGAAGCGCTTCGAGGACATCGTGCGGCTCGCGCGCGCGAAGCCCGGCTTTCTCAACTACGGGCACGCCGGCTCGGGCACGACCAATCACCTGATCGGCGAGATGATCAACCAGACGGCGAAAATCCGGGTGACGCCGGTGGCGTTCAAGGGTACGGTGTTCTCGATGAGCTCGACGATTGCCGGCGAGATCGAGATGTCGTGGGGGCAGGTTCCGTCGGCGTTTGCCCAGATCCGCGCCGGACGGCTGCGCGCGATCGCGGTCTCCGGAGAGAATCGCACGCCGTCGCTGCCCGACGTGCCGACGCTGGCCGAGAGCGGTCTGCCGGGATTCTCGGTGCAGTCGTGGTACGGCATCGTCGGTCCGGCCACGCTGCCGCGCGAGCTGGTCAATCGCCTGAACGGCGAGACGATCCGGGCGCTGGCGCATCCGGCCGTGCGCGAGCGGCTCACCGAACAGGGCGTGGAGACGCTGGGCAGCACGCCCGAGGAATTCGCTGCGTTCATCAGAAGCGAGATCGCCAAGTGGGAACGCGCGGTGAAGCTCTCGGGCGCGCGCGTCGAGTAAAGCGCGACACACCAGGCAGGGGAGGGAACATGGCGCAGTATCCGGAACTCGGTGGCAGGGTGGTGGTGATCACCGGCGCCGCGCAGGGCATAGGCGCGGTCGCTGCGCACGCGTTCGCGCGGCAGGGTGCGCGGGTCGCGCTGCTGGACATCGCGCGCAGCGACGCCGAGCAGATCGTGGCCGAGATCGGCGCGCAGGGCGGGCAGGCGCGCTTCTTCCACACCGACATCACCGACCCGGCGGCGGTCGAGCACACGGTGCAGGGCGTGCTCGCAGCCTTCGGCGGTATCGACGTGCTCGTCAACTGCGCCGGCGGCTACACCAGGCTGTCGACGATCGAGGAGATGGCGGTCGAGGAGTTCGACCGGGTGGTTGCGCTCAATCTGCGCGGCGCGTTCCTGATCTGCAAGGCGGTGATTCCGGCGCTCAAGCGCTCCCGTGCCGGACGCATCATCAACGTCGCGTCGATCTCCGGGCGCACCGTGCACGCCACGTCCTCGCCGGCCTACGGCGCCGCGAAGGCGGGCGTGATCCAGCTCACCCGCTTTCTCGCCTGGGAACTCGGTCCGCATGGCATCACCGCCAATTCGATCGCGCCGATCACGACGCTCACTGCGCGCGTGGCAGCGCTGCGCACGCCCGAGCAGGTGGCGCAGATGGCAGCGACGATTCCGCTGCGCCGGCTGGCCGATCCGATCGACCACGTCAACGCGATGCTGTGGCTCGCCTCGGACGCCGCGAGCTACATCAACGGCGTCGCGCTGGACGTGAACGGCGGCAGGACGATGTTCTAGCGTCGACGCCGGTCGGGCCGCGCGCCCGCTGCCATCTTCATCCGTCTGCCCCCGAGTCTCGCCATGCCTGCCCCGATCACCGGCCGCCAGTTCCACAACCAGCCTGAGCAGAGCCACACACACGGGTTCCTGGTCGACCTGTGGGACGAGGTGCGGCGCGAGACCGCCGGCCGCATGGAGGTCACGGTGCACGCGCAGAACGCGGGGATCGCAGGCTCCGACCCTGGCGCGCTGAAGATGCTGATCGCCGGCGAGGTCGAGTTCATCGTGCTGATGGGCGGCATCCTCGGGCAGGTGGTCCCGGCGACCGAGATCCAGGGGCTGCCGTTCGCCTTCGCCAGCCACGCGCAGGTGCACGCGGCGAACGACGGTGCGCTGGGCGAGTACCTGCGCCGCGAGATGCTGGCGAACGGCATCCACGGTTTCGCGCACGGGTTGATGGAGAACGGCTTTCGTCACATCGTGATGAACGACAGGCCGATCCGCGACGTGCGCGATCTGCAGGGCGTGCGCATGCGCGTGCCCGACGGGCAGATGTTCGTGGAGACATTTCGTGCCCTCGGCGCCGAGCCGGTGGTGGTGAACATCCGCGAGCTGTACGACGCGCTGGCGACGCGCCGCGTCGACGGGCAGGAGAATCCGCTTTCGGTGTGCGAAGTGAACAGGCTGTACGAGGTCTGCCGCTACGTGAGCATCACCAGCCACATGTGGTCGGGTTTCAACCTGATCGGCAATCTCGCATTCGTGCGTGCGCTGCCCGGCGACGTGCTGGCGATCGTCGAGCGGGCGGTGGCGAGGCACGTCGGCCGCCAGCTGGCGTGGACCGACCGCTTCAACCGCGATCTCGAGCTGGGCCTCGCCGCACGCGGGATGATCTTCAACACCGCTGATGCGACGAGCTTTCGCAAGGCACTGTCTGCGGACTTCTACCGCCGCATGAAGGAGCGCGTGGGCGCCACCGCCTGGCGGCTGCTGGAGGATGCGGTCGGCAGGCTGGGCTGAGCGTCGGCGCTCGCCCGGCAGGCTGCCGCTACTCGAGTTCGATCTTCGCCGCCCTGGCGATCTTCACGTACTTGTCGATCTCGCTGCGGATGTAGGCAGCGAACTGCTCCGGCGTACTGGTCGCCGGCGTCATGCCGATCGCCGCCAGACCCTTGCGCACCTCGGGCGTGGCGATCGTCTTCACGAGGTCGGCATTCACCCGATCGACGACCGGTCGCGGCAGCCCGGCGGGACCGACCACGCCGTACCAGCTCACCACGTCGTAGCCGGGCAGCGTCTCGGCCACCGTCGGCACGGCGGGCAGTTCCTCGGCGCGTGCGCTGCCGGTGACCGCGATCGCCCGCAGCTTGCCGGCCTGGATCTGCGGCAGGGCGGTGGTGAGCGTGGGCACCATGAATGCGACTTCGCCGGCCATCGTCGCCGCGAGCGCCGGCGGGCTGCCGCGGTAGGGCACGTGCACGGTGTCGATGCGGGTGAGGACGTTGATCAGCGCCGCTGCCAGATGCTGTGAACTGCCCGCGCCCGACGAACTGTAGTTGAGCTGGCCGGGCCGCGCCCGGGCGATCGCCACCAGATCCTTGATCGTGCGCACCGGCAGCGACGGATGCACGACCAGCACGTTCGGCGTGGTGCTGGTGAGCGACACCGGAGTGAAGTCGCGTATCGGGTCGTACGGCAGCTTGCGGTAGAGCGCGGGATTCACGCCATGGGTGGAGATGTTGGCGAGCAGCAGCGCGTAGCCGTCGGGCGGGGACTTGGCGACGATCTCCGTGCCGAGCGAGCCGCCAGCACCCGGGCGATTGTCGATCACCACCTGCTGGCCCAGCAGTTCTGCCAGCCGCGGACCGAACACGCGCGCAATCGAGTCGGTGGCGCTGCCCGCGGCCTGCGCGATCACCAGCCGCACCGGCTTGGCGGGATAGGGCTGGGCAAGGGCGCACGCCGGCACGGTAGCGCCCAGTACCGCCGCGGCGGTGGCGGCTCTGAATCGATCGGACATGGAGGCTCCTTCGGAGCCGGCGCGCTTGCGCCGGCCGGTCTGCGCGCGCTCAGCCGAGCAGGGCGCGCGTGGCTGCGGCGGCTTCGCGACACACCTCGTCCGGCGCGCGTGCCCACAGCGCCGGGTTGGGCGCCTCGAAGCTGAGGTAGCCCCGGTAGCCCTTCTCCTCGAGCAGCGCGAACACCTCGCGCCACTGCACGATGCCCTGGCCTGGAATCAGCCGGTCGGTGGGGCGGCGCTGACCGGGCGGACCGCCCGGGGGCACGTCGCTGTACTGGAAGGTGAAGATCTCCTCCGGGGCGAGGTGCTCGAAGCTGCGTCCGGGCGCGCCGCTGCGCTGCAGGTGATAGGCGTCGAGCAGCAGGCCGGCTGCGGGGTGTGCCGCGCTGGCGATGATCTCGCGCGCGACCTCCAGCCGGTTGATCACGTCGTGCTGCGAGTTGAACTCGAGCGCGAGCCGCAGGCCGTGATCGTGCGCGATCTGCGCGGCCTCGCGCAGCGACCGCGCGGCCTGCTGCACCGTGCCGACGTTCTGGCCGGGCGCGGTCATGATCATCGGGCAGCCCAGCGCGACGGCGTTGGCGCAGGTCTGCGCGAACACCTCGAACAGCCGTGCGCGTTCCGCGCCGTCGGCGAACAGCAGGCCGTACTCGGTGCCGAGCACCGCGACATGCATGCCGCTCGCCTTGATCAGGTCGAGCACCTGCGGGTTGCTCATGCCGGCGTCGAAGCAGCGGGTGAAGTCGATGCGCCGCAATTCCAGCGCGTCGAACCCCCCGGCCCGCGCGGCGGCAAGCGCCGCGCCGAGCGGGGTGGTGTCGATCGACCAGGTGTGCAGGGCGAGACGGCTGGCGAGAGGGCTCATGGCGGCGGGTCCGGGTGTGGCTGGCGCTTGGGCAGCTGTGGCGGCGGCCGGTCGCGATGTCTCGCGATGTCCCGCCACATCACGCGTCGTCGCGTGGCGTCACGCTTTCTCCTGCCGCGCACGCATCGCCGACACGCGCCATAATTGTAAGCCACGAACGCGGCAGGCCCGACGGGGAGCGGCGGGCGCTCGCGTTGGTCGTGCACATCGGTACTGTCGACGTCGATCAGCCGACGTCGCGTTCACCCCGGAGGGAGCGAAATGATCGATCGAGTTGTGCGGGACTCCACGCTGCCCCGGCGGCCCGGCATCGGCCGCGGGATGGCCGCGCTGGCGGCAGCGGCGCTGCTCGCGCTGAGCGCCGGGGCGAGCGCCCAGGGCGGGTACCCGGATCGCCCGATCACGATGATCGTTCCCTCCCTCGCCGGTGGCGGCGCGGACATCACTGCGCGCCAGCTCGCGCGGGCGATGGAGAAGTACCTGCCGTCGGCTGCGCGCATCACCGTGGTCAGCCGCCCCGGTGCTGCGGGCGAGATCGGCATGGCTGCAGTGGCGCAGTCGAAGCCCGACGGCTACACGCTCGGCCTGACCACGACGCCGAACATCGTGGCGATCCCGATCGAGCGCCCGGCGCAGTACTCGCTCGACACGATCGATGCCCTGGCCAACATCGTCGACGACCCGGGCACGCTCTCGGTGCACGCCGACAGCCCGATCCGCTCGGTCGCCGACCTGATCGCCGCGTCGCGCAAGGACAGGGACGGCCTCACCGTGGGCACCGCCGGCATCGGCTCGGCAGGCCACATCGCGCTCGTCATGCTGATGAACATGTCGGAGTTTCGCGGCGTCAACGTGCCGTTCAGCGGTTCGGCCGGCGTGCGCACCGCGCTGCTGACGCGCGACATCCAGGTCGGTTTCGCCAACCTCGGCGAGGCGCTCACCTTCTCCAAGGGCGCCCCGTGGCGCATCCTCGCGCAGATGGCCCCGCAGCGGCTGTCGATCGCCCCGGACATTCCGACCTTCCGCGAACTGGGCATCCCGATCGAGACCGGTTCGCTGCGCCTGGTCATCGCTCCGCGCGGCATGCCGAAGGAGGTGGTCGCGACGCTGGAGGCGGCGATCGACAAGGCCGTGAACGACCCGGAGTTCCTCGCCACCGCCAAGGCCACCGACCTGCCGGTGCGTTACATGCGCCGCGACGAGATCAACAGGTTCCTGCGCAGCATGGACAGCCGGCTGCGCGAACTGTGGAAGGTGTCGCCCTGGAACAAGTAGCCGAACGCGCCGCCTGCGCAGCGCGGGGCGGCCGCCCTGGCCCCGCCCCGCGCGCACGAACGCGCGCACCCTGCGGCTGC
>CANGUQ010000253.1 GCA_947456915.1 Betaproteobacteria bacterium | reverse complement strand
CTCCGGCCAGAGCTTCTCGGCGCGCGCCGTCGCGTGCAGCAGCACCGCGCACGGCGCCTGCGCCCACGCCGGAACGGCTTCGGCGGGGGGCACGCGCGCACCGTACTGCGGCAAGGCGGTGAGCGCGTAGCCGCCGGCCTGCGCCGCGAGCTGGCGGTTGCGCTCGACCGCATGCTGCGCCCACGCGACCCGGTAACGGTGGTGATAGAGGCGGCTCGCCAGCGGCTCGCGCGCACTCGCTGCATCGAATCCGGCGCGCGTACCGTGCGCGAGGCAGGCGAGCAGGGCGCTCTTGAGCAGCCCCTGGGTGTCGACGATCAGGTCGTAGGGCGCGGCGGCCAGTCGCGCACGCATCGCGCGCCACTCGCCGCGCGTGGCCGCTGCGAACGGCGCTGCACGCCAGCGGCGCAGCGCGCAGCCGATCACGCTGCGCACGCCGGGGTGCAGCGCGGGTACCTCCGCGAACGACTCCTCGACCAGCCAGTCGATCGCCGCCTGCGGATGCGCCGCGCGCAGATCGGCGACCACCGGCAGGTTGTGCACGACATCGCCGAGCGAGGAGGTCTTCACCAGCAGGATCTGGCGCAGCAGCGGGTCCTGGCCGGAGGATGGCGACGACATCGACGGTCACTCGGACGAGAAGCGGGACGGCGGCCCGGCCGGCGCGCCCGCGCTTCGGGCACCCGCGGTGAACGGGACGTGGTTATCGGACAGGAACACGGGCGACAGACGGCGCGCGTGACCGATCGACTCCGCGCGAGCGCCGGCGCGACGCGCACGATGCCGGTCCGTGGGCCTAGAATACAGGCCATGCGTGCATCCTTGCTCGCCGCTTCGTGCCGGCCTTCCCGGAGTCACCGCCCGTGAAGGTGCTGGTCACCGGCTGTGCCGGATTCATCGGCATGTTCGCTTGCGAGCGCCTGCTTGCCCGCGGCGACGAGGTCGTCGGCGTCGACAGCCTGAACAGCTACTACGACCCGGCGCTGAAGCAGGCCCGGCTCGCCAGGCTGCGGCTGAATCCAGCGTTCCGGTTCCAGCAACTTGACATCGCCGATGGCGCTGCGCTGGATCAGGTGTTCCGGACCCACGCGCCGCAGCGCGTTGTACATCTGGCCGCGCAAGCGGGAGTGCGGCACTCGCTCACTCACCCCCACGATTACGTCGTCTCGAATCTGACCGGCTTCATGAATCTGCTCGAGAGCTGTCGGCACCATCGCATCGAGCACCTGGTCTACGCCAGCAGCTCGAGCGTCTACGGACACAACACCGAATTGCCGTTTCGCGTCGAGCACGACGTTGACCATCCGGTCAGTCTGTATGCGGCGACGAAGAAGTCGAACGAACTGATGGCGCACTGCTACAGCCATCTGTTTCGCCTGCCGACGACCGGGCTTCGCTTCTTCACCGTGTACGGACCATGGGGCCGACCGGACATGGCCTACTGGCTGTTCACCGAAGCGATCCTCGCGGGCCGACCGATCAAGGTGTTCAACGAAGGGCGCATGCGGCGTGACTTCACGTATATCGACGATGTGATCGAGGCGGTGGTGCGCGTGCTGGATCAACCGGCACAGCCGGATCCGAGCTACGACCGCGCGCATCCGCAGAAGGCGACCAGCGATGCGCCCTATCGCATCTACAACATCGGCAACAGTACGCCGGTGGAACTGCTGGAATTCATCTCGGTGCTCGAAACCGCATTGGGCGTGAAGGCAAGACGCGAGATGTTGCCGATGCAGGCGGGCGACGTCGAAGCCACCTATGCCGATACGCGTGCACTCGAACTTGCCGTGGGTTTTTCCCCGCATACCCCGCTGTCCGCCGGCCTGCGGCACTTCGTGCAGTGGTACGCCAGCTGGCGCGACCGCACCGCGGCAACCCGCTGAGGCCCGCGGCCTTCGCATCGGCGGCCTCAGCCTCGTTCATCGCGCGCCGCCATTTCCGCGACCATCTGCGGCCAGCTCGGTGGCTGGTAGCCGAACAGCCGGCGAAATCGCGTCGAATCGAGACTGCGATCGCAGACGAAGTCGTCGTCGGGTTCGATGCGAATCGTCTTGCCGAACGCCAGCGCGATCAGGTTGAGCAGATCGTACTTGCTGATCGGGTCGCTGGAGACCTGATACAGACCGCACTGCGCATCGGGCACGTGCAACATGCGCTCGATGATGCGTGTGAGTTCGATCGTGGTGAAGCCCGAGAAGATCGCACGCCGGTAGCCGCGTATCGGTTGCTGCTGGGCAAGGAACCATTCGAGCAGACCGGTCTTGCGCGACAGTTCGCGTCCGATGATCGATGTGCGCAGGGTAATCGCCGGCGCTGAATCGAGCTCGCCGAGCCACTTGCTGCGCCCGTAGACATCCTCCGCATCGCACGGATCGTCCTCGCTGTACATGCCGCGCCGCCCCGAGAACACGCAGTCGGTGCTCACGTGGATCAGCCGTGCGCCGATCGTCGCGCACAGCTCCGCCAGCCGATGCGGCAGCAACGCGTTGATCTCCACCGAGAGCCGACGGTCATTGGCATCGCTGCGCTGCTTGACCACCCCCACCGCATTGATGACGGCCTGCGGCCGGAACGCTTCGATCGCTGCCCGCACGGCAGCGAAGTCCCGTACGTCGACGCAGTCATCGGCATTGCCGGCATCGAACAGGCCGAACGACGCGTAGTCCGCCAGCTTGCGCCGCAACGTCACGCGCACCTGGTGGCGCTCACCGAGTTGCACCAGCAGTCGATGACCCAGCATGCCGTCACCGCCGAGAACCGTCACTCGCATCGTATTCGCTCACTGTCTGATTCAGTCGTTGCTCGAGCCGGTCCAGAAGAACCGCCCGGTCGAAGTTGGCGAGATAGTAGGCCCGTGCCCTCTCGCCCATCTGCGCGCGTTGCTGCGGGGAGCATCGGCTCAGCTCGCGTACCGCCGCCGCCAGCGCCGCTGCGTCCCCGGCCGGCACACAGCGCCCCGCAGCGGCCTGCTCGATCACCTGCGCACCGGCGCCATCGAGCGCGGCGACGATCGGACGCCCCGCTGCGAGGTAGGACTGCACCTTGCGCGGTACGGTCATCGCAAAGACTGGTGCAGGACGCAACGACACGAGCAGCGCATCGGCTGCAGCGAAGTACGCGGGCATCGATGACTCGGGTTGGCGCCCGAGCAGAAACACGCACTCGCCCAGATCGCGCGTCGCGATCTGGGTCTCGATCCAGCCTCGCATGCTGCCATCGCCGAGTATCAGCCATTGCACGCCTGCGTTCACACCCAGTTGCGCGGCCGCATCGAGGATCGTTTCGAAGGACTGCGCGGTGCCCAGCGTGCCGGCGAAGACAATCCGGAATCCCTTCCATCGCGCAAGCGGATCGCCTTCAGCCCTGGCAGGTGCGGCCTCCAGATGATGTGCCTCAGCCCAGTTGGGCAGATAGACGATGCGCTGCGCCGCGACCCCCTGCGCGCGCAACGGCTGTTCGAACGCCATCGATTGCGTGAGCAGCGCCGCGCAGCGATTGTGTACGAAGCGTGCGATGCCGGAGCCTATCGCCCGCACGAGGCGGCCCTGCCCGACAGCCGCAAGGGTGTCCGGCCACAGATCCTGCACCCACAGCAGGACCGGTGCGCGCCAGCGCCGGGCCAGCCACAGTGCAGGCAGGCCCACGGTAATCGGCGAAGGTTCGAACACCAGAACCGCATCGTGGCGTCCCCTTGCTCGCAGCCAGCCCAGAAGCGATGCGGACAGCACGAACGAAGCGTAGTTGATGATCAGACGCATCCCTTGTCCACGGCCGCGGGTGACGATGGGCACGCGCAACACGCTGGCTCCGGCGAAGGTCTCGCGCGCGGGCCGGAACCAGCCGTATCCCGGATAGCGCCGACCCTCGGGATAGTTGGGCATGCCGGTAAGCACCGTGACCTGATGCCCGCGCTCGATCAGACCACGCACCAGATCATTGACCAGGAACGGTTCAGGATGGAAGTACTGACTGACCAGCAGTACGTTCACGGCGCCGGGTCAGGCTGCAGCAACCGGGCCACGAACGCCTGCGGCGTCAACGGCTGCACGCACGGCGGGGCGTCACCGAGAAAGCGACCGACAGCACGCGCGATGGACAGCGGCGAGAGCGGGTCGAACGATTCATCGGGGACCACGACATCGCGAACGTAATCCCGCTCGGCTGCAATGATCGGCATACCGCGCTCGGCTGCCTCCAGCAGCGGCAGCCCGAACGACTCCGAAAGCGAGGGAAAGACCAGGGCGCTGCAGCGTGCATACAGGCCCTCCAGTCCGGCGCGATCCAGCAGCCCGTGATTGGCAACGGCCACGCCGCGCGCCCCCAGTCGCGCCACCGCCTCGGCGATCGGGCTCGCAGGATCTACCGTCAGATGCAACCGGGGTCTTGCCGGGTGCTCGGCCAGCAGTTCCCACGCGGCCAGCAGCCGGGCATGGTTCTTGTGCGGCTCGGCCGAGGCCACGTAGAGAAACTGCGCACCGTCGCGAGGCTGCCCCGCAACGGATTGAATCGAGGGCTGCGAACGCACTGCGTGTCGCTGCGCCGGCTCACGCTCCGCCGAAGTACCTGCCAGTGCGCCCCGGTACGGAATCACCCACGCATCCACGCCAAGCCGCGTGTGCGCCAGAGCGCGCATCGCCGGTGTCTGTACCAGTATGCGCGCGCTGCGCGCGCCGCGCCCGAGCCAGCGTCGCTCGATGGCCAGGCGCAGGCGCGCACGCAGAGGCAGACCCGTGGTCGGCATCGCCCAGTCGAGGAGGTACCTGTTCTGCACGAACACGTAGACGCGCCCCTTGACCGCCCACAGTGGCGGCAGATTGCCCAGGCACAGCACGGTGTCCTGCGCGCGCGCTTCCGAGGCCAGCATCCGCTCGGCCGACAGGCGCGCCCACACCGTGGGGGCGACGCGCCGCACGCTCTGCGCTGGCCATGCAGGCGGCAGCACCATGCGCTGATCGACGATCAGAAGCGTCGGCGGCGACGACGCCACCTCCGGAGACAACGCGCCGAGCAGGTCGCGCAGCAACACCGCTCCGCCCCCGGAGTGGATGTTCGGCGCGTGGATGAGCAGACGCATCGCCGTTCAATCGATGGTCACGGCGGCATCGGAGGCCGCCACGACGATGAGGGTCTCGCCGCCGAACAGGCGAGCAGCCAGATCGGGGCTGAACGCGCGCAACATGGCGCGGGGCAGGCTGGCGAGCCGTGCCGCGGCCCCCCGGCCAGGCGCGTTCAGCCCTGCTGCGGTAAAGCGCACGTCCAGCACACGAAACCCGCACTCCTCGAGCAGAGCGAGCGCCAGACCTCGCGTGTAGTAGCTCAGGTGCCCGACCTTGCGGCGCACGTGCAGCAGCGGATGCTCGCGCAGCACGGACAGTACGGACAGATCGAGTGGAAAGTGGAACACGAAATGACGTGCGCGCGGCCGGATGCGCGACAGAAACTCGATCGGATCGGGCAGATGCTCGACCACGTCCAGCAGCAGTACGACATCGACTGTCGGAGTCGCCTGCTCGAGGAAGTCGCCGACATGAAACTCGATGCCCGCGCTCTCGTACGCAGCCCAGAACGTCTGCGCGCCGGGTGCGATGTCGTATCCGGCAAGGCGCGCTTGCGGAAACGCCGGGCGCAGCGCGGCGAGCACGCCACCAGCACCGCAGCCGACCTCGACGATCTCGCGCGCCTCGATGCCGCTGCGCGCGATGGCGGCGCTCACCAGATCCGCTTTCCAGGCCGAGTCCCCGCTGTCCCAATCCGGGTTCTGCGCAAGGTAATCGCCCTCCAGATAGCGGCGCTCGGCCGGATGACTGCTCATGCGCGGCGATGCCCGAGCAGGCTGCGCAACTGCCACAGCAGGCGGTGTCCCCAGCGATTGGCCACGGCATTGATCATCAGGCGCAGCACGCGCGCAGTGCCGACATGTCCGCGCGCACGACGCAGCGCCCGCATCCCGCAGCGCCACGCCTCGCCCAGGCGCCCGGCCCGTG
>CANGUQ010000252.1 GCA_947456915.1 Betaproteobacteria bacterium | reverse complement strand
GGGCTGGTCACCGCGAGGATGCGCAGCTTTCCCGCCTTGCCCTGCGGCATCATCGACACCATGCTGTTGAACACCAGGTCGGACTGCCCGCCCATCACCTGCGTGATCGAGTCGGTGCCACCCTTGGTCGGGATCTCGACCCACTGCAGGCCGAAGTGCGGCGACAGCAGCAACCCGGCGAAATGGGTCGCGCCACCGAGGCTGGTGGCGAAGTTGAGCTTGCCCGGATTCGCCCGCGCATGCTTGACCAGGTCTGCCACCGACTGCACCGGTAGCCCCGGGAAGACACCCAGCAGGTGCGGCGTGAACGACACCAGCGTAACCGGCGCGAAATCGCGCGCGACCACGTAAGGTGCATTGGGATGCACGACGCCGGTCACCATCTTTCACCCGGTCGGCACCATCCGGATGGGCCGGGCAGACGACCCGATGGCGGTGGTCGATTCGCACCTTCGGGTGCGCGGCGTGCGCGGACTGCGGGTGGTCGATGCCGGCGTGATGCCGATGATCACCAGCGGCAACACCAGCGCCCCGGGCTGCACTGGCACCTCGACCCAGGAGCGTGTTCCAGGAGGCCACCGAATAGGCTGCCAGGTTCCTGCCTGCTTCCGGGCTATACGCGATGCATGCCGCCGCCCGCGCGCGGGGCAGAAGGTGTTCACGCTGCAGACAGTGGCCGCGCAGGGCGAGAGGGAAGGGCGCAGCGGTGCGGCGCAGGCCGGCGGGTATTCGAGTCTCTGCGGCCTGCATGCGGGCCGGCGCATGGTCGAGGGCGAAGGCCTTCAGCGTGGCCTCGACGGTGGCCATGTGAGCCTTCGGTCAGAACCCGGGAGCAGCCCCGAATTGCTGACCCATTGCAAAACTCAAGACCTGACCCCGAATTGATGACCCCGAATTGACAAGACCTGACCCCGAATTGCGCTAGTCCTTTTGGACTAAGCGTCCACAACATTGTCACTGCTCGAGGAGATCTTCTGGGGTAGCGTTACGGTTTACTACTTGATGAGGAAAAGCGATGTCCACTCTGTGCAAGGTAGTGACGGGAGCCTTTGTTGCTGCGCTGTGCGTGCCGGTGCCGCAGGCGCAGGCGGGTCTGGTGGATCGCGGCAGCGGGATGCTGTACGACACGGTGCTGAACGTGACGTGGCTGCAGGATGCGAACTACGCGAAGACGAGCGGCTACAACGCGGACGGCCGGATGACCTGGAGTGAGGCGAACACGTGGGCGAACAACCTGAATTACGGCGGCTACAGCAGCGGCTGGCGACTGGCGAGGAACACTCCGGTGGACGGGACGCCGTCGGGGTGGAACTACAGCTTCTCGTTTAACGGTTCGACGGATGTCGGCTACAACATCACGAGTACGTTTTCGGAACTGTCGTACATGTACTACGTGAACCTGGGGCTGAAGGGGTACTACTCGGCGAGCGGAGCGGTCCAGCCGGATTTCGGCGTCAATGGCAACGGGACGTATGGGGGTCAGAAGGATGTTGGCCTCGTGAAGAACCTGCAGTCCGGCGTGTACTGGTCCGGTACGGCGTATGCGCCGTCTCCGGCTGATTACGCGTAGGACTTCCACACCCTCGACGGCCTCCAGGACTACGACAGCCAGAGCGGTGGGTTCTTTGCCTGGGCGGTTCGCCCCGGCGATGTAACCGTCGCCGCGGTACCGGTGCCTGGAAGCGTAGCGTTGCTGGCGGGAGGGCTGGCGTTGCTGGGCGTGATGACGCGGCGACGTGGGCGCTTGGGCGCTTCGGAGGCTTAGGACCTTTTGGGGGTGCAGGGGGCGTGAGCCCCCTGCCGACGTATGGCGGTTTCCGCGGTCTCGGGTCATCTGCTGGCGAGTGCGGGCGTCAAGCGCGCCGCTGGCCAGCGTGGCTGAGCGGGGAGCCGGTACAGGCCGTATCGCTCGATGAGCTGATCGGCCATTGCATCACGTGGCGGATCGCGTTCGATCAGGCCCGGCCAGCGCGCGAAGCTCGAGCGGTTGTGCCGGTACGTGAGCCGGGCGCCGCTGGCGCAGGATCGGCTGACGCTGAGCGCATCGGGCAGGGCGCAACCGCAGCGAGCGCTGCATTCGGCTCGCGCAGCGCCGGGTGAGTCAGCGGTGTGAGGCAGAGGTCAGGCGCTGCGAGGTTATCGGAGGCCGCAGCGGAGATTCGGCGCAGGCGTTGCGGGCGCGGGATGGGGCGTGTTGCGCTCGACGATCGGGGCGCGGGTGCGGACGAGGGATTCGAGGGTCATCTGGTCCGGCCCGGCCGGGTTTCAAGGGTCGATGCTTGCCCGAGTGCCGCTTGCCACGGCTTGGCCCGAGCATTGCAAGGCTGTAGTCTTGGATCGCGTCGCGTCCCGTTGCAGACCGTGATCGGGCCATCGCCATCCTGTTCAACTCTTCGAAGCGCGGACATGCCATGAGTCAGTCAGAAGCTCCCGGAATGCGCCAGCGCACGCTGCGCATCGGCTGCGGTTCAAGCTACGCGGGGGACCGCGTCGAGCCGGCCGTCGACCTCGTTGCGCGGGGCACCCTCGATTACCTCGTGTACGAGACCCTGGCCGAGCGTACGGTCGCTGCGGCGCAACTGGAGCGGCTCAAGGATCCCGAGGCGGGATTCAACGAACTCATGGAAGCGCGTTTTCGCGGCGTGCTGCCTCACTGCAAGCGCAACGGGACGCGCATCGTGACCAACATGGGCGCCGCCAATCCGCGCGGCGCTGCGCGACGCACGGCGCAACTCATCCGGGAACTCGGGCTGGGCACCATGCGCGTGGCCACCGTCCTGGGCGATGACGTACTCGAGTACTGCCTGCGGCACGCCGCGACCCTGCGCATCATGGAAACCGGGCAGCCACTCTCCACGATCGAGGGGGAGATCGTGTCGGCGAATGCCTACCTGGGCGCGGACCCGATGGTGGAGGCGCTCGCGCGCGGCGCGGACATCGTGATCACCGGGCGCTGCGGGGACTGCTCGCTGTTCCTCGCACCGATGATGCACGAATTCGGCTGGCGCGACGACGACTGGGACACGCTCGCCAGGGGCACCTCCGGCGCGGACATGGTCGAGTGCGGCGCCAATGTTTCGGGCGCGTACTATGCCGATCCCGGCTACAAGGACGTGCCGGACCTGGCGAACCTCGGCTATCCGATACTGGAGGTGGAGCGCGATGGCACGATCATCGTCACCAAGCTCGAAGGCACGGGTGGAGTCGTGAACCGCGCGATCTGCACCGAGCAGTTGCTGTACGAGATCGGGGACCCTGCGTCCTACATCACCCCTGACGTCATCGTCGATTTCACCGACGTGGCGCTGCAGGAAACAGGCAAGGATCGCGTGCGCATCAGCGGCGGTCGCGGCCGGGCACGCCCGGCCGATCTGAAGGTTTCGATCGGCGTCAAGGAAGGCTGGATCGGCGAGGGCGAGCTCACTTTCGCGGGCCTGGGCGCCCTCGAGCGGGCACGGCTCGCCGAGCACGTGGCCCGCGAGCGGCTGAAGATCTGCGGCATCCAGCTCGACGAGCTTCGCGTCGACTACATCGGCCTGAATTCGCTGCACGGCGATGCATCGTTGCTCCCGAAGGAGCCGCCCTACGAGGTCCGGCTTCGTTTCGCCGGGCGCAGCCGCAACAGGAACGACGCCACCAGGCTCGCGAACGAGGTCGAGACGCTGGTCAGCAAGGGTCCCGGCATGTCGTCACTGCCGCGCAAGCACGTGCGCGAGGTGCTGGCGATCCACTCGTGCCTCGTTCCGCGATCGGCAATCACGCCGGAAGTCATCATCGCGGAGGTGGCGTGAAGACGTTCTACCTGCGCGAACTCGCGCACGCCCGCGCCGGGGACAAGGGAAACACGAGCAACATCGGCGTGATCGCCTATGAGCCGCAGTACTTTCCGATCATCCTGCGGCACGTCACGGCGCAACGCGTGAAGGCGCATTTCGGAAGCATCGCGACCGGTCCCGTCACGCGCCATGTCCTGCCGAACCTGGATGCGATGAACTTCGTGCTCGAGGGCGCGCTGGGCGGCGGCGTGACGCGTTCGCTTTCGCTCGATCCCCACGGCAAGTCGTACTCGGCGCTCATCCTGTCGATGCGCGTGGACGTGCCGGATGACATCGCGGCGGAGCTCATGCTCAAGGGGCGCCGCCCGGTGGCGGAACCGCAGGAGGAAGCGAAGTCGTGAAGCGCACATCTGATGCTTGCGTGAAGACCTGCACGGGCCTGAGGCTGGGCCTGTCGCTTCTGCCACTCGCGGGCATGGCGAGCGCGCCCGTGCATGCAGCGGAAACCTTCCCATCCCGCCCCATTCGCATCATCGTCCCGTTCGCGCCCGGCGGTGGCACCGACGCGACCGCACGCATCGTGGGTCCGGCGCTTTCCGAACGACTCGGACAGCCGGTCATGATCGACAACCGGCCGGGCGCCGGCACGATGCTGGGAACGGAGCTCACGGCAAGGTCGGCGCCGGATGGCTACACGATCATGACCGCTTCGGCCTCCCACGCGATCAACCCGACCCTGTATTCCAGGGTGAACTACGATCCGCTGCGTGATTTCCGTGCGATCACGATGGCCATCTCGTTTCCGTTCGTCCTCGCGGTCCATCCTGCCGTGCCGGTGCAGAGCGTGAAGGAGCTGATCGCCTATTCGCGGGCGAATCCCGGCAGGGTCTCGTATGCCTCCAGCGGTGTGGGTTCGACCAACCACCTTGCAGGAGAGCTCTTCAAGCGTACGGCAGGGGTGGAAATGCTCCACGTGCCGTACAAGGGCGGCGGGCCTGCCATGGTCGATGTGATGTCCGGCAACGTGCCGATGATCTTCGGAACGGTGGTGCAGACGATGCCTCAGGTCCGCGCCGGAAAGCTGAGAGGGTTGGCTGTGTCAAGCGCCAGGCGCGCCGCATTCGCGGCGGACGTCCCGACGATAGCCGAGGACGGGTTGCCAGGCTTCAACGTGACCGGCTGGTACGCGTTCCTCGCGCCGGCAGGCGCGCCGGCATCGGTGGTCGCACGGCTGAACCAGGACATGACGGCCATACTCAGGACACCAGCGATCCAGGAACGCCTGATCTCGCTCGGGACCGAGCCATGGCCGAGTTCGCCGGAGCAGGCGCAGGCCTTCATCGCGGCCGAGGTACTGCGCTGGGGAAAGCTCATCCGCGCGGCGAAGATCACCGCCGACTGACGTCGGTGCAGCCCTCGCTGTCCGGATGGCAGGCGACCGCATGCCCGCGTCGAGTCGTCTTCCCCACGCAACCGACGCCCGACGCGCCGCTGCCCGTCGGCGGGCTCGCCGCGCAGGTGCGAGCCGGCTCGGGGGAACGCGACACCCCGCGAATCGTTGCAGACCCACGCGCCCTCGGCTGCTTCCTGCTCTGACATGAAGACGCTGCCACGCCGCCGTTCCGGATTCGTCGCGCTGCGCTGGGTGTCGATGTGCCTGCTCCTGCTCGTCGCTTGCGCGCGGGCGGCCGACGCGCCCTCTCCGCCGCCCGAGGCTGCGCCCCTTGCGGACGACCCCGCGCCCGCAGCGGTCGTGAAGGAACTCCGGGCCTACAGCGAACTGCGTGCAGACGATCGTGTCGCGTTCCGGCCGCAGGCCGCATCCCCGGAGAACCTGCAGCGTCTGCTCGCAGCGCCGGACCTCGCGCAGCGTCTCTTCCGGGAGCGATGGGCCGCGGTGCAACTGGCTGCCCGGCTCGACACGGTGCTGGTCGCCGAGCGTCCTTCCGATATCGCCCGACAGATGGCGCGCTGGTTTCCGTGGGACACGGCGCGCGTTCAGCGCGAGCGCAGTCTGCGGGTGAACGCGCCCCTGCAGCCCGACGAGACCTGGAGCACGCGGTCGATCGCGTTCTTTGCGCTCTGGTCATGCCTGCCCCAGCGCGTATGGATCTGGGCGGATGGCCTGCCGCCCGATGGTCACAACGTGCAGACGGCTGGCTGGCCGCTGGGCTCGAACAGTTCCGCGCCACAGGAGGCGGAGTTCGGTCACTGCGTGCG
>CANGUQ010000251.1 GCA_947456915.1 Betaproteobacteria bacterium | reverse complement strand
TGGTTCTCCTTCCAGCCCTTGAGTTCATAGTGGTGGTGCAGGGGCGCCATCCGGAACACCCGCTTGCCGGTGAGCTTGAAGGAAGCCACCTGCAGGATGACCGAGAGAGTCTCGACCACGAACACGCCGCCCATCACGAACAGCACGATCTCCTGCCGGGTGATCACCGCGATGGTGCCGAGCGCGGCGCCGAGCGCCAGCGCGCCGACATCGCCCATGAACACCGCAGCCGGGTAGGCGTTGAACCACAGGAATCCGAGCCCGGCACCAGCGATCGCCGCGCAGAACACGGTGAGCTCGCCGGCCCCCGGGATCAGCGGGAAGCCGAGGTACTTCGCGAATACTGCGTTGCCGGCGACATAGGCGAAGATGCCCAGCGCCGAGCCGATCATCACCGTGGGCAGGATGGCCAGCCCGTCGAGCCCGTCGGTGAGGTTGACTGCATTGCTGGTGCCGACGATCACGAAGTAGGTCAGGATCACGAAGCCGACCGCGCCCAGCGGGTACGCGAAGTTCTTGAAGAACGGCACGATCAGTTCGGTCTGCGCGGCACTGCCGCTCCACGCGATGAAGATCGCCGCCGAGAGGCCGATCACCGACTGCCAGAAGAACTTGGTGCGCGCGGAAAGGCCCTTCGGGTTGCGGTGGACGACCTTCCGATAGTCGTCGACCCAGCCGATGGCACCGAAACCCAGCGTGACCACCAGCACCACCCACACGAAGCGGTTGGTGAGGTCGGCCCAGAGCAGCACGGTGATCGCGATCGACACCAGGATCAGCGCGCCGCCCATCGTCGGCGTCCCGCTCTTCGCCAGGTGCGACTTCGGCCCATCGTCGCGCACGGACTGGCCGATCTTGTACAGCGTGAGCTTGCGGATCATCGCGGGGCCGACCATCAGGCAGATGAACACCGCGGTGATCGTCGCCAGCACCGCGCGCAACGTGAGGTAGCTGAACACGTTGAACGCGCGTTCGTACTGGGCAAGCCACTGGGCAAGCGCGAGCAGCATCGGTCAGTGCGCTCCGTCGACCGGCGCGGCGGCAAGCTGCCCGACCACGCGTTCCATGCGCATGAAGCGCGATCCCTTGACCAGCAGCGTCACCGTCGGATCGAGCAGGCGCCGGGCTGCGGCGACCAGTTCATCCGCGTCGGTGTAGTGGAGGCCGGGCGGTCCGAAGGCCTCGCTCGCGCGGGCCGCATGCTCGCCGAGGGTCAGCACGAGGTCGAGGCCGAAGTGACGGGCGGCCGCGCCAACCTCGGCATGCATCTGCGCGGCGTCCGGGCCGAGTTCGCCCATGTCGCCGAGCACCAGCACCCGAACGCCCTCGCGCTCGGCCAGCACCTCGATTGCCGCGAGCGCCGAATCCGGGTTCGCGTTGTAGCTGTCGTCGATCACTGTCGAGCCTTCCAGTCCGGGCATGATGCGCAGGCGTCCGGTCACCGGCCGGAAGCCGTGGAGACCCTGGAGCACTGCGTCGAGTCCTGCGCCACAGGCCAGGGAAGCGGCCGTGGCAGCGAGTGCGTTGCGCACGTTGTGCAGCCCCGGCACGCCGATGCGCGCCTGGGCTTCCCCGATCGGCGTGCGCAGCCGAAGGTCGGCACCGCCGGCGTCCAGGTTCCAGCGGGCGGTGACCGACGCGGCGTGCTCGATGCCGAAATCCATGATGCGGTTCGCACCGGCAAGCCCGCGCCAGAAGCTGGCGAAGCGGTCGTCGGCGTTGATCACGGCGGTGCCGCCGGGCTTCAGGCCCTCGATGATCTCGCCCTTCGCGGCGGCGATCTCCTCGCGCGAGCCGAGGTTCTCGATATGCGCGACGCCGGCGTTGCCGATGACCACCACGTCCGGGCGGGCCATCCGGCTCAGCCGGGAAATCTCGCCACGGTGGTTCATCCCCATCTCGATCACCGCATGGCGGTGCGCCGGGTTGATTGCAAGCAGCGTCAACGGCACGCCGATCTCGTTGTTCAGGTTCCCGGGCGTGGCCAGCACGGACGCAGCCACGGCCGCCTCGAACGCCGCGGGGTCGGCGGCCGCCGCAAGCGGTGCCGTGCCGCGCAAGGCAGCCTCCGCGCGCAGGATGGCCGCGGTCATCTCCTTGATCGTGGTCTTGCCGTTGCTGGCCGTGATCGCGACGAGCGGCCCGCGCAGCCGCGCCCGGTGCTCGCTCGCGACCTGCCCGAGCGCCACCCGGGTGTCGTCGACGATGGCCAGCGGCAGGCCGGGCACGCGCCCGGCGCAGCCCTGGGCGAAGGCTTCGCTGCTCACGACCGCTGCACAGGCACCGGCTCCCGCCACCTGCCCCAGGAAATCATGGCCATCGAAGTTGTCGCCGCGGATCGCGAAGAACAGTGCGCCGGGCGCCACCCTGCGGCTGTCGATGGTCACCGATTCGACCGGCACGTCCATGCCGCCGAGCCTGCCACCGGTGACCCGGACCACGTCGGAGAGCGTCATCATGGCCATCCCGTCAGCCTCCGCGTCCGATGCGGGCCCGCAGCGCGGCCGATGCGATCGCACGATCGTCGAACGGATGCCGCACGCCGGCGACCTCCTGCCAGGCCTCGTGCCCCTTGCCCGCGACCAGCACGATGTCGACGGGCCCCGCCTCGGCCACCGCGCCCGCGATGGCGCGCGCGCGGTCGGCTTCCCGCCGCGGCATCGAGCGGGCGGACGCCTCGCGAACGCCGGCGAGCACCTCGTCGATGATCCGGTCGGCGGGCTCGCTGCGTGGATTGTCGCTGGTCACCCAGACACGGTCGGCAAGCTGCGCGGCGATCGCGCCCATCACGGGTCGCTTGCCCGGATCGCGGTCTCCGCCACAGCCGAACACGCAGCAGAGCCTGCCACCTTCGGGCAGCGCGGCACGCAGCGTCTCCAGTGCCTTGGCCAGGGCGTCAGGCGTATGGGCATAGTCCACCACGACCAGCGGCAGGCCGGCAGCGGCGCCCGCATCCGCAGGTTCCACGCGCTCCATCCGACCGGCCGGCGCATCCACCGCCGACAGCAGTTCGCCGAGCCGCTCCGCGTCGACGCCCGCCGACACCAGCGCCCCCGCGGCAGCCAGCAGGTTGGACGCATTGAATTCGCCCAGCAGGCCGCTGGCGACCGCGACGCGCGCGCCACCGATGGCGATCTCGAGATGCAGGCCGCGCCGGTCGAGCCGCAGGTCATGCCCGGCGACCTCCGCGCCGGCCCGGTGCAGGCCGAAGCCGAGCACGGGCACCCCTCGCGCCGCGACGCGCGCCGCGAGGCCGCGGCCGAACGCATCGTCGAGGTTGACCACCACGGCACCGAGGGTCGGCCACTCGAAGAGTTTCTCCTTCGCTGCGCCATAGGCCTCGAAGTCCGGATGGTAGTCGAGGTGGTCACGGGTCAGGTTGGTGAAGACCGCCACGTCGATCTTCACCGCATCCAGCCGGTGCTGGTCGAGCGCGATCGAAGACGCTTCCAGCGCAACCGCACGCGCGCCCTCGCGCACGAAGCGCGCCAGCGCGGCATGCAGGGTCACCGCGTCCGGCGTCGTGTTGGCGAGCGACTGCATCGAGCCATCGTCCGGATAGCCGGCGCCGAGCGTGCCGACCACCGCGCACTTGCGGCCGCTCGCGGTCAGCGCCTGTGCGATCCAGCGGGTGACCGACGTCTTGCCGTTGGTGCCGGTGACGGCGATCACGGACAGCGCATGCGACGGGTGCCCGTACACATGGCTGGCGAGCGCACCGAGCCTGGCCTGCAGTCCCTCGAGCGCCAGGTTGGGCACGCGCCAGGCAGGATCCCAGCGGAATGCATCCGATGCGTCCCAGAGGACCGCTGCCGCGCCGCGGTCGATGGCCTGCGCGATGTACGCGCGCCCGTCGGTCGTGCGGCCAGGACAGGCCACGAACACGTCGCCGGGCTGCACGCGGCGACTGTCGAGCGCGAGCGAGGTCACCGGCATGCCCAGCGGTGCAAGCGAAGCCGGATCGAAGGCCTGCATGGCGGGCGCCTGCGCGGTCACACTTCCTCCCTGACTTCGGCGCCCGGCGGCGGCAGCACGACGTTGTTGACCGGCGCATCGTGGGCGACGCCGAGCATGCGCAGCGCGCCAGCGGTGATCTGGCTGAACACCGGGGCGGCGACCGCGCCGCCGTAGAAGACACCGTTCGAGGGTTCGTCGATCATCACCGCGACGATCACGCGCGGCGCGGATGCCGGCGCGAAGCCGATGAAGGACGCAACGTAGCGCTGCACGTAGACGCCGTTCTCGATCTTGCGCGCGGTGCCGGTCTTGCCGCCCACGCGATAGCCCGCGACCTGCGCGCGCGGCGCGGTGCCCCCCGGGCCGGTGGCGAGTTCCAGCATGTGGCGCACGGCACGCGCGGTCTCGGCCGAGATCACGCGCGTGGCCGGCGGCGGGTTGTCGACGCGCACGATCGAGATCGGACGCATCTCGCCATCGGTGGCGAAGATCGAATAGGCCCGTGCGATCTGCAGCAGGGTGACCGACAGGCCGTGCCCGTAGGACATCGTCGCCTGCTCGATCGGCCGCCACGTGTTGGGGGCGCGCAGCCGGCCGTGGCCTTCCCCCGGGAATCCCACCTTCGTCGGGGTCCCGAAGCCGGCATCGATGAACGACTGCCAGAGCGTGGCCGAGGGCAGCTGCAGGGCGATCCGCGCCGAACCCACGTTCGACGACTTCTGCAGCACCTGCGTCACCGTCAGCGCACCGAGCGGGTTCACGTCGCGGATCGTGTTCGGACCGATGGTCAACGAACCCGGACCGGTCTGGATGACGCTCTCCGGACGCACGATGCCGGCCTCGAGGCCGGCCGCGATGGTGAACGCCTTCATCGTCGACCCTGGCTCGTACAGGTCGATGATCGCGCGGTTGCGCGTCTGCTGCCCGGTCAGCTTGCCGCGGTTGTTCGGGTTGAACGCCGGGAGGTTGGCGATCGCCAGCACCTCGCCGGTCTGCACGTCGATCACCACCGCGCTGCCCGCCTTCGCCTTGTGCTGCGTGACCGCAGCCCTCAGTTCGCGGTAGGCGAGGTACTGAATCTTCCGGTCGATCGACAGCGCGAGGTCGCGACCCTGCTGCGGCACGCGCAGGCTCTCGATGTCCTCGACGATCTGGCCGCGCTTGTCCTTGATCACGCGGCGGCTGCCGGGCTTGCCGGCGAGCCATTCCTGGTAGGCGAGCTCGATGCCCTCCTGGCCGTCATCGTCGACGTTGTTGAACCCGACCAGGTGGGCCGCCACCTCGCCCGCGGGGTAGTAGCGGCGATACTCGCGCTGGAGCAGCACCCCCGGGATCTTCAGTTGCAGCACGCGCGCCGCCTGGTCCGGCGGCAGCTGGCGCTTCAGGAAGACGAAGTCGCGGGTGCTTTCGGCCAGCCGCTTGCGCAGGCTGCCGACGTCGGTCCCCAGCAGCTTGGCCAGCTGCGCCGCCTGCACGTCGGTCATCTTCACGTCGTCGCGGCTGGCCCACACCGACTCCACCGGCGTCGAGATCGCCAGCGGCTCGCCATCCCGGTCGGTGATCACCCCGCGATTGGCGGGAATCTCGATGACGCGGGTGAAGCGCGCCTCGCCACGGGCCTGCAGGAAGTCGTCGTTCATGCCCTGCAGGTAGAACGCCCGGCCGAGCATGATCGCGAACGCGATCATCACGCACGCCAGCATCAGCTGGGCACGCCACTTGGGCAGCTTCACCGCGACCGGCGGCACCGACGAGGTACGTACGGCGCTCACCGTGCACCGCCCTGCGCCGGAGGCGGCGCCGGCTTCACCGGCGATGCCGCCGCCTCGGGCACCGCGGGCGCGACCGGGGCGGCGCTGCGCGGTGAACCGGGTTCGCCTCGCGCCACCACCTGCACCTTGGCCGGGACCGGCATCTGCATCTTCAGCTGCGACAGCGCCACCTTCTCGATGCGCGCATGCATCGCCCAGGTGCTCTGCTCGAGCTGCAACTGGCGGAACTCGGTATCGAGCTTGCGCTGGGTCACCTGCTCCCGCTCCCATTCGGCGAACAGGCGGCGCGCCT
>CANGUQ010000250.1 GCA_947456915.1 Betaproteobacteria bacterium | reverse complement strand
GCCGATTGCGTAAACGCGCTGGCCGATTCGCAGATCACTGCTCGAGCCGAGGATGACTGGAGTGGCCTTCAGGCCGGGGATCCGCATCTGGCAAAGGTCCCGCTCGACATCAGGAAACTCCAGTGTTGCTTCAAGCTTCACCGGGCCATTGACGATCTCCACGCGCTGGCTCTTGCGCAACACATGGCAGTTGGCGACGATCGTCTCGGGTCCGATCACCACTGCGCTACCCGTTCCCAGAGGGCGGGCCTTGGGATCCGTGCTCGCGTAGGTGATCACCATGAACACGCTCGGCGAGAGTTTTTCGAACAGGGCCGTTGGCGTGAGAACTTGCGCTGCCGCTGGCACCGGCAGCCCGGTCGCGAGGGCGACGGTTGCCGCCAGTACAACACGGAACAGGGTAGGAACGCTTGTCATATGATCACTGGGGAGAGCGAAAGCACGCGCGCGCAGACAGAAGGATCGCTGGGTAGGCAACGGTTGGCCGCGCGGACCTCTTGCCCGTCCGGCGCTCTAGTTGCGGCCGAGCAAGCCACGTAGTTCATCCAGAGTCACGGGCCTGGTCACCCGCGAGCCGGAATCGTCGCGAGCGAGGCGCATCTGCAGGCCCTCTTCGGCCAGCTTCGCGTCGAAGCGAGAGGCGTGGACGAATGCTCGAAGCTGGCGAGTATCGCGCAGGATCAGCACACTCCTGTATTGCTCGAGCAGTTCCCCGGCGGAGCCGTCGATGAATCCGCCACTGCGGCCTACCTCGGAGTTACGCACGGTCCTTGTTCCAGGCCACGGAGCCTTCCTGTCCAGCAGGTCCAAATGCAGCATGCGTGCAAGGGTCGCCGCGCCCATTGACACCACGCCACGAAACAGCACGGCTTCGTCAGCCGACCAGATGTCGATAGCTTCCTTGATGCTCTTTGCGCCAATCGCTGGGGCTTCGAAGCGAAAACTCTGCTGATAGATGTCGCCACTTCCACGTGGTCTGACCAGCCGAGCACTCGCTTCGATCTGGAACACGTTGAGGTCCTCTGACAGCCACATCCTCGACTCGAGCAACAGTGTCCCGTGATCATCGGAATCGCCGGCGCGCGACAGCGGCATCTCCTTGGGCGCTTTGCCGCTGACCCGCTCGAAGTCATTCACCACGAAACGCGTATCCCCCGTGGCGGTTGCCTCGAGTTCATTTGCCAATGCGTCGACTGGATCGAAGCTGCCGAGCGCCTCCGTCAGTTTCGGCCAAGCCAGCGCGATCTCTTCCATGACGCGGGTGAGTCTCGCGCGCAGGATCGCCTCGCCGATCGCGGCGCCGATAACCGCCCCCAGAATACCGGCGCCACCTGTACCCGGAGGAATGTAGGTTGACTGCAACGCCCGATTCACTTGCTCGCGCGTGGTGTCAAGAATGCTCACCTGTGGCGCGGCGCTTACCAGGCGCAGGGTGCGAATCGATGCCGCGTCGCTGGCGCCGAGTGCGCGAGAGCTCTGCGCGCTGGCGCCGTTCGAGAACGTCAATGCAACGACACACGCGATGCCCATCAGCGCGAGGCGCGAGGCGGAACTGGAGATATCGAACTGTGCTGGGATGCCTGTTCGGCTCCAACCTTCCCTCTTCATTGCTTGAGCAGGCCCTTAAGGTCGTTGATCGTGGTGTCGCTACTACCGAATCGCGGGTCACCGCCGGCGTCGACCCGCACGATACTCGTGCGAGCGCGTGCGGCCAGCGCCTCGCCGTGCGATTTCGCAAGGATACCCAAGTCCCTGCGCCCGCGATCAGTCACCACGACGCGGTATGGCAGTCGATTCGTGATGGCTTCCCGCTCGAGGCTTGTGTGTACGTTGCCAAGGTAAACGACCTCGCCGGCGAGCACCCGGAAGTCACCGTTCAGGCGGGCCGATTGCGAGGTAGGCAGGCCTAACCCGGGGGCTGCAACAAGCCGCCGAAGAGTGTAGTCGCCCGGCGCCAGCTCGATCGCGGCGACTCGGCCGCTGAACGACTCGCCGTCTGCAACGACGCCTGACCAGTCCAGAGGTACGCCCGCACCTTGCACGGGCACTGAAACAATCGCGCCTGCTCCGTTGCCGGGCGTGCGTTCGATCTGGTACCAGTATGCGCCCGGAAAACCGGCGGTTATGGTCGCCGAAAACACGACCAGCGCCGACCCGCTGCGCGCCGGATCAAAGCCACGTTCGACGTTGGTCGCGCCCGGCGCAGTACATCCGACGCCCGCCGCCAGCGGAGCGAGCAAGCATGCGAGAGCGTTTCGTCGATTCAATGATGCAGGATCTTCGCCAGAAACTGCTGCGCACGTTCCGAGCGCGGGCTGCCGAAGAACTCCTCCTTGGTCGTGTCCTCGACGATCTCGCCGCGGTCCATGAAGATCACGCGGTCGGCCACCTTGCGTGCGAAGCCCATCTCGTGGGTGACGACCATCATCGTCATGCCCTCGTGCGCGAGTTCGACCATCACGTCGAGCACCTCGTTGACCATCTCGGGGTCGAGCGCGGAGGTCGGCTCGTCGAACAGCATCGCGATCGGATCCATCGACAGCGCGCGCGCGATCGCGACGCGCTGCTGCTGGCCGCCGGAGAGCTGGCCGGGATACTTGTCCTTCTGCGCGATCAGGCCGACGCGGTCGAGCAGCTTGAGCCCGCGCGCGCGGGCCTCCTCGGGCAATCTGCCGAGCACCCTGGTCTGCCCGAGCGTGAGGTTCTCGGTGATCGACAGGTGGGGAAACAGCTCGAAGTTCTGGAACACCATCCCTACCCGCGAGCGCAGCTTCGGCAGATCGGTCTTCGGGTCGGCGAGCGAGATGCCGTCGACGACCACGTCGCCCTTCTGGAAGGGTTCCAGCGCATTCACGCACTTGATCAGCGTCGACTTGCCCGAGCCCGAGGGGCCGCACACGACGACCACGTCGCCCTTCTCGATCGAGGTCCGGCAGTCGGTGAGTACCTGGAAGCTGCCGTACCACTTCGAGATGCCCCGGATGTCGATCATCGGCATGGCGTTCTCCTGATGCGTTGGCCTCGCCCCTTGCCCGAACTCCGGTCGAGGCAGCGGCGGAGTGCAGGCTGCCGGCGATGCGCAGGCGTTCCGCCCGCACCTCGACAGACGTCGAGAAAGCGGCGGGGTGCAGGCTCCCGGCGATGGGCGACGGCTTCGCGCGGGCACTGTGCAGGCCCGGGCGCCCGCCCGCGTCGGCCGGGGGTCACGCGCGCTGCGGCGCTCATCGAATCACCGCGATCTTCTTCTGCAACTGCTTGACTGCCAGCGACAGCGAGAAGCAGATCACGAAGTACACCAGTGCGACGAACACGTACATCTCGACCAGTCGCCCGTCGCGCTGGGCGATCTTCGCCGCCGCGCCGACAAAGTCGGTGGCCGAGATGACGTAGACGAGCGAGGTGTCCTGGAACAGGATGATGGTCTGGGTGAGCAGCACCGGAATCATGTTGCGGAACGCCTGCGGCAGCACCACCAGCCGCATCGTCTGGCTGTAGGTCAGGCCGAGCGCGTAGGCCGAGTAGACCTGTCCCTTCGGGATCGACTGGATGCCTGCGCGCATGATCTCGCAGAAGTACGCGGCCTCGAACATGATGAAGGTGATGATCGCGGTGCGCTCGGCGCCGACCTGCGGCGGGCGCTCGTAGCCCATCACGCCCTGCAGGATCAGCGGCACGAGGAAGAAGAACCAGAAGATCACCAGCACCAGCGGGATCGAGCGCATCAGGTTCACGTACCCGCCGGCGATCATCGACAGCGGCCGGATCGGCGACAGGCGGGCAAGGGCGAGCAGCGTGCCGAAGAACAGGCCGCCGAGCGCGGCGATCGCCGTCAACTGCAGCGTGTACTGCATGCCTTTCCACAGGTAGGGCAGCGAGCCGGCGATGACCGAGAAGTCGAAGTTCATCGCGCCCTCCCTACTTGCCGCCGGCGATGAAGCCGGGCACCGCGGTGCGCCGTTCGATCAGCGCCATCACGCGGTTCGCCGTCATCGCCAGTGCGATGTAGATCAGCGTCGCCGCGGTGAACGCCTCGAAGAAGCGGAACGTGTATTCGCCCATCTCGCGGGTGCGGAAGGTGAGTTCGGCCAGCCCGATGGTGAGCGCGATCGAGGTGTTCTTGATCAGGTTCATCGTCTCGCTGGTGAGCGGCGGGATGATGATCCGGTAGGCCATCGGCAGCAGCACGTGGCGGTACATCTGCGGCGCGGTCAGTCCCAGCGCCTGCGCCGCGTAGCGCTGACCCCGCGGCAGCGACTGGATGCCTGCACGCACCTGCTCGGCAATGCGCGCGGAGGTGAACAGGCCCAGGCACAGTGTCGCGGACAGGAACTGTGCCTGCGCCGGATCGGCGGCCACCACCCAGCGCTTGAGGGGCGGAATCACCTCCGGCAGCACGAAATACCAGAGGAACATCTGCACCAGCAGCGGGATGTTGCGGAACAGTTCGACCCAGCAGTGGCCGAAGATCACCAGCGCCCGGATGTCGGTGGTGCGGATCGTGCCGATCACCGAGCCGAAGAACATCGCGATCAGCCAGGCGCAGGCGGCGACCCCGAGGGTCCACCACAGCCCCGACAGGATCATCTGCCAGTAGTACACCCCGCCCTCGGGCAGTTCCTGCAGGAAGACGGACCAGTCCAGACTGAATCCCATGAGGCCCCCCCTGAGCCGATGTTCCCGTGCCCGGGCGATGCTTCCGCCGGTGTCAGTCGGGGCGGCTCACGGGGATGGCCCGCGCGCGCGCCGTGACAGCTTGCCACAGAAGCGAAAGGCCGGAAGCGGGATCGCTTCCGGCCTCGGTCGGGCCGCGGGATTGATCCAGCCGGGGCTGGTGCCGGGGCCCGGCCCCCGCCGTCGCGGCCGGCTGCGCGCTACTGGACGCCCTTGTCGTTGGGGTTCTTGAACGCCTCGCGCAGCGCGGGCGTGATCGGGAAGTTCAGATTGACGTTGCGCGGCGGGATCGGGCTGAGGAACCAGCGCGCGTAGATCTTCTCGATCTCGCCCGACTTCATCAGCCCGGTCATCACGCGGTCGACCAGCGCCTTGAACTGGGGATCGTCGCGGCGCAGCATCACGCTGTACGGCTCGGTGCGCAGCGATTCGTTCAGGATCACGAAATCGCCCGGGTTGCGGGCGTTGGCGATCTGGCCGGCGAGCAGCACGTCGTCCATGACAAACGCCGAGACGCGGTCATCGACCAGCAGCAGGAACGACTCGGAGTGGTCCTTGCCGTAGATTTCCTTGACGTCGATGCCCCCGGTCTTCTCGTACCGCTTGAGCAGCGGCACCGAGGTGGTGCCGGCGGTAGTCGAGATGGTGCGTCCGTTCAGGTCGGCGAGCGTCTTGATCGGCGAGTTCTTCTTGACCGCCGCCGTGACGTTGATGACGAAGTAGGTCGGGCCGAAGGCCACCAGCTTCTGTCGTTCGACCGAGTTGGTGGTCGAGCCGCACTCGATGTCGATCGTGCCGTTCTGCAGCAGCGGGATGCGGTTGGCCGAGGTCACCGGCTGCAGCGCGACCTTGATGCCGGGATTCTTCAGTTCCGCGCGTACGCCTTCGACGATGCGCATGCAGATGTCCATCGAGTAGCCAACGGCCTGCTGCTTGTCGTCGAGATAGGAAAACGGGATCGAGGATTCGCGGTGGCCGACGGTGATCGTGCCGGTGTCGCGGATCTTGGCGAGCGTGCCGGTCAGGGCAGGCGCCTGGGCGAAGACGCCGGAGGCGAAGCAGGCCAGTGCTGCGGCAGCGACGAGACGGGGGGTGCGGGTCAAGGCAATCTCCTGTGATCGGATGCGCATCCCGCAGCGTGCGAGAGGTCATCCACGACGGCACGAGTCAGCGACCGCACAAGTCAATATTCACATTGACATGCGGGACTCGTGTCAAGCCGGATATGAAGCCACGATTTGCCGGCCGTTGTCCACTGTCGGACGTGTGCAGACCCACCCGGCGGGCTGACGCGGCGGCCGCGTGATTGACGGCCGGTGTGGCGGACGGCGGCTCGAGCGCCGCCCACGTTCGCCGCACCTGGGGCCGCATCGGC
>CANGUQ010000249.1 GCA_947456915.1 Betaproteobacteria bacterium | reverse complement strand
TCCCGCAGTCGCCCTCGGGCATGCTGCTCTCGGCGTCGGTCTACGTCGCGCTCGACACACCGCTCGGTCCGGTCTATCCGGCCTAAGGGCGAGCGCGCGATGGCGGCAACGGGCTGTACTCTACCCGGGGCGGTCCTGAGCGGCTGCCGCGGTGCCCAATCCGGCTGCCGCGATGGTCAGTCCGGCTGTGCCGTCTCGATCGTCGCCACCGCGCGCCGAGCTTCCAGGTCGAGACCGGCGCTCGGCTCATCGAGCACGACCACCTGTGGCTCGTGCGCGAGCGCGCAGCCGATGCTCATCCGGCGGTACGAGCCGCCCGACAGCGCGCCTGCCGGCGTGCCCGCGTGCGCATCCAGCCCGAGGCTGCTCATCAGTTCGGCGATGCGTGCTTCGCGCCTGCGCGCCGGCATACCGTGCAGGCGGGCAAAGAAGCGCAGGTTCTCGGCAGGCAGCAGGTCGCGATAGAGCGCGAGCTCCTGCGGGCAATAGCCGATCAGCGATGCGGCCGGTGCGGGCAGGCGTATCGTTCCGCTGTCGGGCTCCAGCAGGCCGCACAGCAGGCTGATCGCGGTGGACTTGCCGCTGCCGTTGGGGCCGATCAGTCCGAAGATCTCGCTCGTCTCGAGTTCGAAGCTGAGGGCGTCCAGCACCAGGCGTCCAGCGCGCGACTTGCCGACCGCGTCGAACTGCACCACCTTCACGCGCGGCGCTCCTCGATCAGCATGCGCCGGTAGGCGCCCGCGCCGAGCTGCAGCGCGAGCGCGCCGAAGGCTGCGATGAACAACAGGTGCCCGGAGAGCTCGGCCCAGCCGAGGCCGCGGCCGGCCACGCCCTTCAGCGCTTCGTTCATGTGAAAGACCGGGTTGGCGTGGGCGAGCGCGACCAGTGCATCCGGAAACAGTTCGATCGGAAAGAACGTGCCGCCCAGCACGAGCAGGGGCACGCCGAAGCCGGCGATGGGGCCGTTCAGGTCCTCGGCACGGCGGGTGAAGCGCGCGGCGAACAGGAACCCCATACCGGCATAGCCGAGCACCGTGGCGGCAATGATCGCCGCGCCCAGCAGCACGCTGCCGCGATAGGCCGCGCCGAGCAGCGCGCCGAGCGTGAACACGATCAGGGTCTGCGCGAGCGCGATCGCCGCCAGCGCGAGCACCACGCCGCAGAAATAGGCGCCCGCGCCGAGCGGCGAGGCGAGCAGCCGCCGCAGCGTGCCGCGCTCGCGCTCGGTGACCACCAGCGCGACTGCGCCGCCGAGGCAGCTGAAGAACAGTCCGGCGCCGATCAGGATGCCGGCCGGCGTCGCATCGAACGCCGGCCGCATCAGCGGATTGTTGCCGTACATCGCGGCGAACAGCACCAGCATCAGCGCCGGAAACGCGGCCCAGAACACGAGTGCGCGCCGCTGGCGCAGGTACTCGACCAGGATGCGCTGGGCGACGGCGATGCTCTGCTGGCGGAAGAGGGGCAAGCGAAGGGGCGGGGGGAGGGGCTGCGGCGCAGCGGCCAGCCCAAGGCTACACGACGCAGCGCCGATCGCGCGGACCGTGCGCTCGTCCTGCGACTGCTCACGGCGCGACGCGATCCGCGCACCGCCGGTGTTTCTCCCCGCTCTCCCGCGCCTCGCTACCTCACGCAGCCGTGCGCGCCACCGGTGACCGTCACTGCCTGCACAGGCGATCGACCGCGCGCGGCGGCGCAGCCCTGCCGTGCCGGCGACCGATCAAGCCGAACAGGCAGAGTCCGCCCAGCATCAGCGCCGCGGGCGCAGGCAGCGGAATCGCGGTCGTATTGGCTGTGATCTGCATGTCGAAGGCGGTCGCGACGCCGTGGTCCCCGAGCGCGAGTGCTATCAGATTTTCGCCGGGGTTCAGCGCCGGGAAGGTTCCGTTGTATTCCCAGCGGCTGGTGTAACCCTCGGCGTTTGCCTGCGAGATCAGGACGCCGTTGACGTACAGCTTGTAGCCGTTGTCCACACCCAGAAACCAGCGCGCGCTCGCGGTGTCGAAACCGCTGAAGTCGACCCTGCGCCCGATCCACAGATCGTCGTTCATGTTGTTGCTCGTGGGCCAGAACGTGCCATTGGGCGTGTAGGCGAAGTCGCCGGAGGTTCTGTTGCCGAACGGGGCGTTGCCGACCTGCCAGCCCGGCAGGGTCGGGAACTGCGTGGCCCACAGCGGATTCGCGGTGGGATCGGTGAACGTGTAGCGCCATGACGAGCTGGGCGCCATCACCGTGGCCGCCTGTGCCGCCGAGGCGAGCAGCAACGGCATCGCACAGGCGGCTGCGGCAAGCAGACGGGTGATGCGATGAAGGGAAGTGGGAAAGGGTTTGCGCATGTGCTGGTGCTCCACTGGGTCGGGGGCAGGGGGTTGGTGCAGGCGGCGCCGACACGCTTCGAACGATGCCTCGGGCCGCCGGCGGGTGCCGCGACATGCCTCACACGGCGGGGCAGCCGATTGGTCCGAAAGGATCAATGCCCGGCACGTGCCCGCGCACGGCGTGTCCGTCAGCGGTCCAGCCGATCCGCCGCGGCCTTCGCACACCGATCACGGCGGCCGCCGCCGGCCGATCCGGGCCGACGGGTGCGCGGCGGTCATCGCCGGGGGCGCCGACGTCGCGGGCCGCACGTACTAGAATCGGGCATGCGCCTGTCAGTTCTCGACCAGTCTCCGATCATCAGCGGCCACACTGCTGTCCAGGCAGTGGCCGAGACGGTGAAGCTCGCGCGCGCCGCCGAAGCGCTGGGATATCACCGCTACTGGCTGGCCGAGCACCACTCCACGCTGGCGCTGGCCGACCCCTGTCCGGAGATCCTCGTCGGGCGTGTCGCGGCAGCTACTTCCCGCTTGCGCGTGGGTACCGGCGGCGTGCTGCTGCCCTACTACAGCGCGCTCAAGGTCGCCGAGCAGTTCCGCATGCTGGAAGCGCTGTTCCCGGGGCGCATCGATCTGGGCATCGGCCGCGCGCCGGGCAGCGATCAGCGCACGGCGATCGCCGTGGGGGGCGGACGCTATCCGACCGCCGAGGAGTTTCCGCAGCAGGTGGTCGATCTGGTCGGTCATCTCGACCGCACGCTGCCGGCCGATCACCCGTTCGCGCGGGTGACGGCGCAGCCGGCCGGCGATACCGCGCCCGAAGTCTGGCTGCTGGGGTCGTCCGACTACAGCGGGGCGCTCGCTGCGCACCTCGGGCTGCGCTTCTCGTTCGCCCACTTCATCAGCGCGCACGGCGGCGAGGCGGTGATGCGCGGGTACCGCGCGCGCTACCGCCCGTCGGCACTTGAGCCGCAGCCGTACGCACTGCTCACCGTGTTCGCCGTGTGCGCCGAGACCGATGCCGAGGCCGACCGGCTCGCCGGCGCGATCGACCTGCGTCGATTGCGGATGGAGCAGGGAATCAACCTGCCGGTGCCCAGCCAGGACGAGGCGGATGGCTACCGCTACAGCGCCCACGAGCGCGCGGTGGTCGAGCGCAATCGCGCGCGCACGCTGATCGGTTCGCCGCAGCGGCTGCGCGACCGCATGCTCGAGCTCGCCGAGCGGTTCGCGGCCGACGAGCTGATGGTGCTCACCATCACCGGCGACTACGCGACGCGGCTGCGCTCCTACGAACTGCTGGCTCAGGCATTCGACCTCGGCGGATCGGGCAGCGCCGACGCAGCCACCGCCCGCACGGCGGCGCCGGCCGTGGCATGAAGCGGGTCTACAGTGCGGCGGATCTGATCGACGCGCAGCTGCTCGCCGACGCGCTGAACGAGGCGCGCATCGCGACGCACCTGCTCAACGCCCACGCGATCGGCGCGCAGGGCGATCTGCCGTTCGCCAGCACGTATCCGGAAGTGTGGATCCGCAACGAGCGCGACGGCGCGCGTGCCGCGTCGATCGTGCGCGAGCACGAGCGACGGCCGCTGCTCGCCGGCAGTGCCCGCTGCGCCCACTGCGCCGAGTCGAGCCCCGGCAACTTCGCGCTGTGCTGGCAGTGCGGGCACGCGCTCGATGCTCCGGCGGGTGCGCACGACGCTGCGCAGGCGCAACGGTGAGCGCGCGCGACATCACTGTGCTCGGCGCGGGCATCGTCGGGGTCGCGGTGGCGAGCTGGCTGCAGCGCGACGGTCACCGGGTGACGCTGGTCGATCGCGGTCCGCCGGGCGAGTTCACGTCGATCGGCAACGCCGGCATCCTCAGCCCGGGCTCGGTGGTGCCGGTAGGCATGCCGGGCGTGCTGAAGAAGGTGCCGCGCTGGCTGACCGACCCGGCCGCGCCGCTATCGCTGAAGTGGAGCTACCTGCCGCAGGCCGCGCCGTGGCTATGGCGTTTCATGCGCGCGAGCCGGCGCGATCGCGTCGAGCGCATCGCCGATGCGCTGCGGCCGCTGCTCGGTCAGACCTTCGACGCCTATCGCGTGCTGACCCAGGCGGCCGGCTGCACCGACCTGATCAACCAGTCCGGCTACATGGCGGTGTACGAGACCGAGGCATCGTTCCGGGCCGATGCGCTGGCGTGGACGCTGCGCCGCGAGCGCGGCGTGCGCGTCGAGGAGATCGACGCCGCACGCATCCGCGAGCTCGATCCCGATCTGGCGCCGATCTACGTGCGTGGCGTGCTGCTGCCCGAGCAGGGGTACGTGGCCAATCCGCTGTGGCTGACGCAGCGGCTGTTCGGCCACTTCATGGCGAGCGGTGGCCGCTACGAACGGCGGGAGGTCACCGGCTTCGACATCGGCGCCGGCGGACCGACGGCGCTGCGCACCGCGCAGGGACCGCTGCCGGTGGACACGCTGGTGCTGGCGGCCGGCGTGTTCTCGGCGAAGCTTGCGGCGATGCTGGGCACGCGGGTGCCGCTCGAGTCGCAGCGCGGCTACCACGTGCACTTTCCCGAGCCCGGAATCAGCCCGCGCACGCCGGTGATGTCGGGCGAATACAAGTTCTTCACCACGCCGATGGCCGACGGCCTGCGCAATGCGGGCACGGTCGAGATCGCCGGCCTGGATGCGCCACCGACGCAGGCGCGCATCGACGCACTGGTCGGTCACACCCGGCGGATGTACCCGCGCGTGAACATGGCCGGCATGCGCACCTGGATGGGTCACCGACCCTGCACGCCCGACTCGTTGCCGGTGATCGGCCGCTCGCCCCGCTTCGCCAACACCTGGTTTGCCTTCGGCCACGGCCACACCGGCCTGTGTGGCGGTGCGCCCACCGGCCGGCTGATTGCCGAACTGATTGCCGGGCGCGCACCGAACATCGACCCCGCACCCTATCGACCGACGCGCTTCTGATCCTTCGCCGCGCGCACAGCCAGCGGGCGGTGTGCACTGCAACACGCACCAGCAGCAGGCACACGCACGGGGGTGCCGCCTCGCGCACCGTGCCGGAAGTCACAGCGCTCGCGAACGGCAGCGATGCCGATGCGGCATGGGCCGTGCGGTCATCCGGAGCCGCGGCCACGCTGCAGCGCTGGCATGAGCCTTGCAACGCGCTGACCTGACCCTGATAACCGGCGAGCGCGCACCGCGTGTCGCTGCTCCAGGCTGCGTCGCACCGGGCTTACGGCGGACCGACATGAATTACAGCGCAGTGTTGAAACAACTCGCGGGCGAGGCGGACCTGCCGCGCGATCTGGCGGAGTGGGAGGCGCAGGAGCTGTTCGCCGCGATGCTCGACGGCGGCGTGCCCGAACTCGAACTCGGCGCGCTGCTCTCCATGCTGCATCAGAAGGGAGAGTCGGTCGCCGAGATGCTGGGTTTCGCGCGCGCACTCGCCGAGCGTGTCGAGCGGCTCGAACGGGCGCCTGGCGCGCCGCTGCCGGTGGTGCTGCCGAGCTACGGCGGTGCGCGCGAGGAACTCAACCTGCTGCCACTGCTCGCAATGCTGCTGCAGCGCTTTCACGTCCCCGTGCTGATCCACGGCACCCTCAACCGCGAATCGAGCACGCCTTCGGCCTACGTGCTGCGCGAACTCGGCATCCTGCCGTGTGCGAGCGCCGAACAGGCGCAGGTGGAGCTCGCCGGCCGGGGCATCGCGTTCGTGCCGGGCGGCGCACTCTCGCCGGGCCTTGCC
>CANGUQ010000248.1 GCA_947456915.1 Betaproteobacteria bacterium | reverse complement strand
GACACGGGCGCAGCCGCAGCGGTCGGCGGCGCGGCCGGCGAGAACGCAGCGCCTGGCACGAATGACGAGGCCGGGGCACCCTGCGCGAATAGCGAGGCCGGAGCGCCCTGCGCGAATGGCGAGACAGAGGCGAAACCTTGCGGCGGCGATACGCCCGCCGCCTCGCCGTGTGCGCGAAAAGCCTCGGCGAGCGGCTCGGCCAGCCTCAGCGTGGCCTCGGTATCGCGATAGAAGCGCGCGAAGTTGTCCGGTGTCGGGGCGACACCAAGATCGGCCATGCGGCGCAGTGCGATGTTTGCGATGTCGCCGGGAGCTACCACGGGTCGTCGAGCGGAGGCATTCGGGAGCGCGACAGCGCGCAGGGAAAACCGGGACCGCCACGATCGGCGCGATCGTGCGCGGCGCTCCGGCGCAGAGAGTGACGCGCATGTCGTGAAGCCGAGTCCAGCCCGCACACCGTGCTCGAGGATGGCCTCGCGCCCGCTGTCCGGAAGCGACGCTCGCCAAGGTGACGATCGCGCTGCTGGAGCACCCATGCACTCGGGAAACTCTAGCAGAACGCTGTCGGCGCGCCGCGCAGCGGTTCACGCTGCGGAACTGGATTTGTGCCGGAAGAATCAGTCGATTCCGGCGCACCTGCACGGGTCCCGGCGCGGCAGCAGCGAGTCGCGGCGCCGCGCCGTGACGCGCGCGCCGGAAATGGTGCTGATGAGAGGAATCGAACCTCCGACCTACTGATTACGAATCAGTTGCTCTACCAACTGAGCTACATCAGCGCGAGGACTGCCACTACCCTGCCGCCGTCGTTCCGGCCTTGCCTGCGGCCGGAGATGCCGCCGGCAGGCGGGGCGGTCCGGGCTCCGCCCTGCCGGATGTCCGGACACAGCCGTGAAGCGGCGGCGCGGTGCGGATGATAGCAATCCGCGCGCGCCGTGTCCCGGTCACGCGCTGGTCGCGGCGCCGGGCGACGTTGCCGGCTGCGCTCAAGCGGCGCCCGCCGGCGCCGCTAATTGACCGCCAGGATGCCGGGGAGGCGGCCGGCCGGGGCTGCACCGGCAGGCACCGGGCGGCAATAATTCACGCTGCCGCTGCGGAACAAACGCACACCGGGCGCCACTCGGGCGGCGAACGCAACCGCTCGTCTGCCGCCGTTGGAGTGATCGGGCGGGCTGTCGATAACATGTGACGAGTCTGAGAGGTGGTGATGGAACGAGCGATCCGCAGCGAAACAGTACCGATCGCCGGCTGCCCGGCATCGCGTCCCGTATGCACGCGACTGCCGGGCGCGGCCGGGTCCGGCGGATTCACGCTGGTCGAAATGCTGATCGTTCTTTTGATCCTCGGCATCGTCGCCGCCATCGGCTATCCGTCGTACGTGGACTACATCGTACGGGGCTACCGCTCCGAAGGTCAGCAGTGGCTGCTCGACTTCGCACAGCGTCAGGAGCAGATATTCCTCGACCGGCGCGGCTACGCCACCGGCGGGCTGGGCACCGGTGCGAACCAGGTGCCGATGGCCTTCCCGGATCCTTCCACGACGATAGACCAGCGCTACAACGCGCCGGTGATCACCCCGGTCGCCGGGCCGCCGGCGGGCTACATCGCCTGTCTGCAGCCGCGGGCCGGCGGACCGCTGGCCGCCCGCAACGACGGCGGGCTCTGCGTCGATGCGACAGGCCTGCGCTGGCGTGACATCAACGGCAACGGCGCGTTCGACGCCGGCACCGACGTCTCCTGGACCACCCGCTGAATCGCGTTCTCCGACGACGATGACCGTGCTCCCCGCCATCCCCCTCGATTCTGCGCTGCCGCAGCCGGCGCGGGCCGGCTCTGCGGCAGCCGGCAGCGGCTTCACGCTGGTCGAACTGGTGCTGGTGCTGGTGATCGCCGGCATCCTGCTGGCGATCGGCCTGCCGAACTTCACCGACTTCGTGCGTGAGCAGCGGGTGCGCTCGGTGGCCTCCGATCTCGCCGGCGACTTCGCCTACGCACGCGCGGAGGCGGTGCGGTACAGCGCACGCGTGTTCGTCGCGCGCGCCGGGTCGGCCGGCTGCACGGTCGGCGGGAGCGCGCCCACCGCATGGCGCGACGGCTGGTGCATCTTCGTCGACACCAACAACAACAACACCATGGACGCCGGAGAACGGCTCAAGGTGCAGCAGGCCGTCGGGCCACCGGTGCGGATCTGCTCGACGGTCGGCGAGTTCGCGAACACCATCATCTACGGGCCGCGCGGTCAGGTCGTGCGCACCGGAGCAGTCGGAGCCGACGACGGGATCACGATCACCGATGACACCGGCGGCGCGGCCAGGGCGCGTACCCGCACGCTGATGTTCGGGCTGGTCGGCCGGGTCAACACGGTCAACCGGAACTTCGTCACGCCGCCATGCTGAGCCGAGGCTTCACACTGCTCGAAGTCCTGATCACGCTGATCATCCTGATGTTCGGCCTGCTCGGTCTCGCCGGTCTGATGGCAAAGGGTCAGCGCTCCCTGTTCGAGGCACATCAGCGCCAGCAGGCGCTCGCGATCGCCACCGACATTGCGGAGCGCCTGCGCACCAACGCCGCCAATGCCGCGGCCTATGCCGCGGCCGCCCCCCTGACCACTCCGCTCGGCGCCGGCGCGCGCTTCGCCAACATCGGCTCCAGCGTGCCCAACTGCGCGGGAACCACCTGTACGACTGCGCAGCTTGCCGACTACGACACCGCGCTGTGGGACGGTGCGCTGGCCGGTGTCAACAAGATCCAGGTCGGAACGGGCGCCAGCATCGGCGGCATCGTCGGCGCTCGCGGCTGCATCGTCGACACCGGCCAGGTGATCGCCGGCACCGGCATGAACGCCCGCGTCTACCGCATCGCGGTCGCCTGGCAGGGACGCGACGCGACCGCCGCCCCGACCAATTCCACGTGCGGCACCGGGCAGTTCGGCAACGAGAATCTGCGCCGCGTCGTCACCATCGACGTGCTGACGGTGAACTGATGCGTACCGACCCTGCCCTGCGTGTGCAACCCGCCGCTCGCCGCCGGCACGAATGCAGCAGCTGCGACGGTCTGGCTGCACGGTTCGTGACTGGTCGGCGCGAACGCGGCCTGTCGATGGTCGAGCTGATGGTCGGGCTCGCGATCGGGCTGTTCCTCACGCTGGGACTGCTCGTCATGCTGGCCGGCACTTCCCAGGGCTACCGCAGCCAGGACGAGTTCGCGCGGATGCAGGAGGGCGGCGTGGAGGCGATGCGTTATCTGGGAGACAGCATCCGCCTGGCCGGCTTCTACGGGCTGTCCTCGATGCAGACCACGCGGGTGGAACTGCCGCAGCCAGCGCCGTCGGCCGGGCAGGAGGTCGACATCCTGAACGACTGCGGCTCGGCCACCAATCCGCCCGCGGTGAACTGGGCGCTGCCGATCGACCTCGACACCACGCCGATTGGCGGTGCGGCGCTGCTCAACCCGGCGACCGTCGCCGGCGCGTTTCCGTGCATCCGCCCGGCAAACTTCGTCACCGGACAGATCCTCGTCACGCGCGGCGCGAACGGTATCGTCGTGCGCGACAGCGCAGCAACGCCGGGCGATCTGACCGATGCGCTGTTCAACAACGACACGATCTACGTGCAGTCCAATCCGGCACTGGGGCCGATGCTGTTTCGCGGGGGCGGCGCGCGCCTGGCCGCGCTCAAGGCGGCCGGAGCGGGCCGTCAGATCACCGATTCGATCAACCCGCCCGTGGATGCACCGATCTACGAGTACACAGCGCACGTCTATTACATCCGGCCGTGCAGCCGCCCCGCGACGCCGCCCGACTGTGCAGCCACGGACGACGAAGGCAGGCCGCGGCCGACACTGGTGCGCCAGCAGCTGAACGGGCGCACGATGACCGAGGTCCCGCTGGTGCAGGGTGTCGAGCGCATCGGGTTTCTCTACGGCATCGACGCCGACAACGACGGCGCTCCGGAGCGCCAGAGCACGGCGCCGGCCGCAGCCGACTGGGCGAACGTGGTGACGGTACGCGTGGGGATCCTGATGCGCTCGATCTCCCCGCGCGCCGGTTTCGACGACAGCGGCAACCGCTATGACCTGACCGCCGGCAATTCGCCGCCGTTCACGTGCAATCCCGCAGTTGCCTTCGAATGCCAGTATCTGCGCCACGTGTTCGTGCAGACCTTCGTCGTACGCAACACCGCAGGCCGTCGAGGTGCCCTGTGAACACTGTATCCGCCTTCATCCCCGTCTCTTCGCGGCGCGCGGGTGCGCCCCACCGGCAGCGCGGCGCGGTGCTGGTCGTCGGCCTGATCATGCTCGCGGTGATGAGCCTGCTGGTGATCTCGATGATCCGCACCTCGATCCTCGAATTGCGCATCGGCGGTGCCAATCAGGTCGCACTGGAGACCTTCGCCAACGCCGAAGTTGCCATCACCGGCGTCGTGACAGCCAATTCCGGCCGCTGGGCGCCGCGCTTCACCACGCTGCCTTTGACCAGCCCTGCGCGGGCGGTGCTCACGCCCCCGACGCTGGTCGGCGGCACGGCTACCGTCACCATCGAACAGATCGCCTGCGGCTACGTCGCCGACGGCAGTTCGCTGTGTGCCGCCGGGGTCGCCAACTGCGTGCCCAAGGCAAGCTTCAACGTCACCGCGGTCGCCACGAGCGTGCTCGGCGGCACCCAGCGCGTCACCCAGGGCGTCGAGGTCAACATCCCCCCGAACTCCTGCATCTGAATCCCGCAGTCTGCCCTCTACCGGCACAGTTCACCCAGAGGCGTCACGACCATGTTCAATCGTCCGTTCCATCCCCTGCAACGCGCCATCGTCTGGCTGATGATCGCGCTGATGGCGAGCCCGCTGCCGGCGGTCGCGCAGATCGTGTCGAACACCGCGGTGCGCGACACGGCGATCTACATGGGCGCGGCGCCAGGCGCCAACCCCGAGCCGAACATCCTGCTGGTGCTGGGCACCAACGACCGGATGAACATCGCCGAGCCGTGGCGCGAGTATCCCGGCGACTACGATTCGCACGTCGAGTACCTCTGGAGCGATCCCAACCTCATCTATCCCAGCAACATCTGGGACCACTACAACGCTGCCGCAGCCAGCGTCGGCGGGAACTGGACGGCGATGAGCACGGTCAAGGGCGAGTTGGGGAACGCGATCTCGTTCCTCGCGCAGCCCGACATCCCCTCCAGCCCGTGGGGCAACTGGGGCGGATCCTCGTTCAACGAACGCTACAACCTCTGGATCTACGCCTACTACAGCACGATCTTCTCCAGCTGGTTCAACCCGATCCCCGGCGATCCCGCGCCGCGAATGCTCATCCGCAACTACGGCGGGGGCAGGGACACCTCTGGCGGCTGGTGGCCGGGCTGGTGGCAGGGCGACCCGAACTGGCTGTGGTGGGCACCGGCGGGCACTGCCGAGACTTCGCCGCTGCTGTGGGCACCGTCGTTCAACAAGTTCGCCGGCGGCACGCGGCAGGTCGGCGGCGTCCGCGGCGGCGTCTCGTTCGGCGGGACCGACGACTGGTCCAACCGCAACCAGTGCCAGGCGTCCTATGCGCAGCTGATGCCGAACACGGTGTTCGCGCCGAGCGCCTATGCGCGCAACAGCGGCCGCTTCCTGAACCAGGTCTGGCAGCGCTGGGAGCCGTTCCTCGATCTCGACGAGTCGATGGTCAGCCTCTACCCGACGGCCGACCCGGGTGCACCGTGGGGCGCGCGGCAGATCCGTGGCGATTCGGGCACGGGATTCGGCAATGCGACCGTCTCGCCGCGAACCGGCTACGCCAACAACAACGTCGCGACACCGGGGTTCCGTCTGGACGGTGGCCCGGACTACTGGCCGTGGTGGGCGGGCCCGAACAACCTCCCCGGCAACGGTGATCGCGGTTTCGCCGCCTACGGCAACGGCGAGCGCTGGATGTTCCAGAGTCCGGGCGCCTACGGCGCGCCGATCCGCATGCTGATCGACAACGGCACCCCCGGGGTGGTCGATGCCGGCGACTCCCGCTCAGGCTGGTCGAACCTGCGCGCCGACATGGGCGGATACAACTTCTGGTGGTCGGGCGTGGCCTATCCGCT
>CANGUQ010000247.1 GCA_947456915.1 Betaproteobacteria bacterium | reverse complement strand
GGCGGTGCTGCTGCTTGCCGCGGCGGCCGGTGCCGCGCACGCCCAGCCGGCAGGCTCGCCAGCCGCAGCCAGCGCAGCAGCGGCCTACCCGGCCAAGCCGATACGGATCGTGGTTCCTTCAACGCCCTCGGGCGCCAACGACTTCATTGCACGCCTGCTCGGGCCGCGGCTGACCGAAGCGTGGGGACAGCCGGTCACCGTCGACAACCGTCCTGGCGCGGGCGGCATCATCGGGGCCGAGATCGTCGCACGGGCCCCCGCGGACGGCCACACGCTGCTGGTGGTCGCCACCGGGTTTGCGCTCAACCCCTTCCTCTATTCGAAGCTGCCCTACGACACGGTAAAGGACTTCGCGCCGGTCACGCTCGTCGCGTCGACCACCCACGTGCTCGTGCTGCACCCGTCGGTCCCGGCGCGCTCGGTGAAGGACCTGCTCGCGCTGGCGCGTGCGCGCCCGGGCCAGCTCACCTATGCCACCTCGGGTACGGGCACCGGCGGCTTCCTGTGCGCCGAACTGATGAAGTCGATGGCACGCATCGACATGGTCGGTATCGCGTACAAGGGTGCAGGAGCAGCCGCAGCGGCGGTGCTGAGCGGCGAGGTCGGCATGCTGTTCACGCAGGTCGCGCCGGTCATCCAGCAGATCCGCGCAGGCCGGCTGCGGGCACTGGCCACCACCAGCCTCGCTCGCAGCCCCGAACTGCCGGAGGTGCCGACCCTCGCCGAGAGCGGACTGTCCGGATTCTCGGTGGACGCGTGGACAGGCCTGCTCGCTCCGGGCGCGACACCGGCCGACATCGTCTCGAAGCTGCAGGAGCAGATTCACCGGATCGTGCAGGTGCCCGATGTCCGCGAACGGCTGGTCGGCGGTGGCTTCGAGCCTGTCGCCGGGACACCTGCCGCATTCGCAACGTTGATCAGAAACGACATGAACCGCTGGTCGAAACTGCTGCGCGAGGCCGGAATCAGGCCGGAGGCAGCGCTGTGACCCGTTGCCGCTCGTTCCCGCCAACCCTCTGCCTCGCGTGCTCACGATGACCCAGACCCCGCTGCTGTCCCGACGCCTCGCCAGCTTCGCCGCCCGCGTCCGCCTGGCGGACATCCCCGATGAAGTCCGTACCCGGGGCAAGCTGCTGATGCTCGATGCGATCGGCAACGCGTTCGCCTCGGCCCGCTATCCGTTTGCCACCGCTGCACTGTCCGCCATGCAGGACCTCGGCAGCGGTGATGCGACGGTGATCGGCATGCCGGCAACGCTCGCACTGCGCGATGCGGTGACGATGAACGGCATCCTCGTGCACGGGCTCGACTACGACGACACCTATCTGCCGGGCTCGGTTCACCTCACGGCGAGCACCGTCCCGGTCGCGCTGGCGCTGGGCGAACAGGCCGGAGCCGACGGGCGTACCCTGCTCACCGCCTGCATCCTCGGGCTGGAGACCGGCGCCCGCCTGAGCGGCGCCGCTCGCGGCGGGCTGGTAAAGGCAGGCTTTCACGCTACCGGCGTGGTCGGCGCCTTCGCTGCCAGCATCGCGGCGGGCCGCATGATGGCGCTGGACGAGGCGGGCCTCGTGATGGCACAGGGCATTGCACTCAGCTGTGCATCAGGGACGCTGCAGCCGATGCAGGAAGGCGCGTGGACCAAGCGGTTTCATCCGGGCTGGTCGGGCGCAGGCGGCATCACTGCGGCGGCGCTCGCGCGGCGCGGCTTCGTCGGACCGGAGCACGCATACGAAGGCCAGTTCGGGTTCTACCCGAGCTTCCTCGCGCAGCACGCGTCCGCTGCCGATCTGGAGTTTGCAGGCGCACAACTGGGCGAGCGCTGGGAATTCGCCCGCACCTCGGTGAAGCTCTATCCGGCCTGTCATCAGACCCACGCGTTCATGAACGCTGCGATCGCGCTCGCCCGCGAACACCGCATCGATGCGTCGCAGGTGGAGTCGGTGACCACGCTGGTGGCCGAACCCTCGATCCCGCTGGTCTGCGAACCGCTCGCGATCAAGCTCGCGCCCACGAGCAGCTACGCCGCGCAGTTCAGCCTGCCCTACGGCATCGCCTGCAGCCTCGCGCGCGGCCGCTTCGGCCTGGACGAGATCGAGGAGGCAGCCTACACCGATCCGTCCCTGCTCGCCCTTGCGCAGCGCGTGCACTACGAGATCGATCCGAACCCGGGCTTCCCGAAGTTCCGCTCGGGCGAGGTGATCGTGAAGCTGCGCAGCGGCCAGACGTTGTCGCGGCGGGAGAACATCCTTCCCGACGAGCCGGCACCCGCATCGGCGATCAGCGAGAAGTTCCTGCGCAACGCCGCTCACGCAGTATCGGCTGCTCGCGCCGACTCGATCATGAACATGGTCATGGAGCTCGAACGGCTCGAAGCCGTGAACGCCCTGACGCGCCTGCTGCGCGGCGACGCCGCCTGAGCGCCATCCTCACCGGATGCACGGGCTTCGGGTGACGACTGTCGCTCGGCTGTGCGCGTCCGGGCTGGCGGTCATGGCTCCGCGCAGCCCGATCCGTGCGCCGGGCGCATCATCGATGAGAACGACCGGGTGGGCAGGCGGCTCGGCGCGAGCGGCGCGGGCGGGGCGTTCGACGCGACCTGGAACGGAGAAACGGACGCCGTGAACGACCGAACCCCTGATCGGGATGCCACCACTGCGCGGCTGATCGGGTTCGCGCGACGCTACCGCTTCGAGACACTGGACGGCACCACCGTCCACGAGGCGAAGCGGCGTCTGATCGACACCATCGGCAGTGCGCTCGGCGCCTGTCACCAGCACCCGTGCGCGCTCGCACGCACGCTGGTCGCCCGCTGGCGCGGCGACAGCACAGCCACCGTCTGGGCAGTGGCATCCGCATGACGCAGGACATGGCCGCCTTCGCCAGCGGCGTCATGGCGCGCACCCTCGACCGATGTGGAAGGGATGCGCCGGCGCGAACACCTCGCGCAACGCCGCATTCGCCGCGCTGCTCGCACGGAACGGCATCACCGGGCCCGGCGCCGCGTTCGAAGGTGCCGGCGGACTGTGGCATGCCACCGGCAGATTCGACTGACGACTGCCCGATGCGCCGAGGATCGCCCCACCCGCGAAGATGCTGCCGATCTGCTGCCAAGGGCAGGCGTGCGTGTTCGCTGCGCTGGCGTCGCGCGAACGCGTCGACGCCGCACGGATCGAGGACATCCGTGTGGAAGCCTGCGCAGTAGCCGGGCCGTTGATGGCAGCGAGGCTTCGCGCTGGGTGCCCGCCGCGCGCAAGACTGCCGATCACAGCCTCCCCTGCTGCATCGCGTCCGCGCCGAGACGTTGCGCGCAGCCGCCACCCTGCCTACCATTGGCGCCATGATCAGACGCAACCCCCACGGATCCGGCGTGCGGACTTCGGGGCAGGAGGAGGGTGCACTGTTGAACGAGCGACACGTCATCGTGGCGGCCAGCATGATCGCATCGCTGTGTGCAGCGGGCGCGCGCGATGCGCTGGCCGATCCGGGCTATCCGAATCGTCCGGTGCGATTCGTGGTGCCCTACCCGCCGGGCGGCACCACCGATCTGATCGCGCGCGGTATCGCGGATCGGCTTGCCAGCCAGTGGGGACAGAGTGTCGTGATCGACAACCGGGGCGGTGCGAGCACGGTGATCGGCGCGGAGTTGATGGCGCGAGCAGCACCGGACGGCTATACGATCGGACTGATCACGCAGACCACGATGTCGATCAATCCGCACGTGATGCGCAAGCTGCCCTACGACCCGGCGAAGGACTTCGCACCGATCACGCAGGTGGTGTACTTCCCCTACGTCATCGCAGCGCATGCGGCCGCGCCGTTCAACGACATCAAGAGCCTGGTGGCCTACGCCCGCGCGAAACCGGGAGCAGTCAGCTATTCCACGCCCGGCACCGGCTCGACCAATCATCTCGGCGGCGTGCTGCTGGAGACGAGACTGGGCATCAAGCTGCTGCACGTCCCGTTCAAGGGCTCGGGCCCGGCGACCGCGGCAGCCGTCGGGGGCGAGGTCAGCATGGTGATCACCGGCGCTGTCACCGTGGCGCCGCACGTGAGCGCAGGACGGCTCAGATACATCGCCTTCGCCGACGACCGGCGACATCCGAGCTACCCGAACGTGCCGTCCACCGGCGAGTCGGGACTGCCCGGTTACCGTGCCGGAACGTGGTTCGGCGTCGTCACTCGCGCTGGCACCCCCGCAGCAATCGTGAACACGCTCAACCAGCGCATCGTGCAGGCTCTGGCCGATCCGGAGCTTCGCGCACGTCTGTCGGAAGCCGGATTCGACATCCAGACGCAGTCGCCTGCCGAGTTCGGCCGCTTCATGACCGAGGACCGGGCGATGATCGGAAAGATCATCCAGTCGGCGGGGCTCAAGCTGGAGTGAGCAGCGCAGCCGTCGCGGACGGGTATGCAGCGATGCCGACGCCGCCTGCACGTTCCGGGGGGGTCCTGGCGCGGTACTGACTCTGCCAGCCGGCAGACCGGAGCTGCACCGGGCGCGGCATCGCGCCCTGTCCTGGCGAGCGCTCGCGGGCGATGCCGGCTGCACACGGTCCACCGCCGATCTCGTGCGACACCGTGCGCGCCATGGCCGCGTCCTGAAGGATGGCGTACCGAAGGATGGCCTGCTGCACGCTTGCCTGTAACAGGCTGCTGGCAGCATCATCGGCCGCAGCAATCATCGCGGCCGGAGCACACGAGCCGCCGTGCGCGACCGTGTCCGGGCTCGCGCTCCGGGCAACTGCCCGCCAGACGATCGAGGAGTCGTTCTTGAAGTACAAGCTTCTGCATTCGGCAGCCGCATTCGCCGTGCTCGCCTGCCCCCCGTTCCCGGCCTGGGCTCAGGCCTATCCGAGCAAGCCGCTGCGGCTGATCGTGCCCTTCCCGCCAGGCGGCGTCACCGACATCGTCGGACGGCTGCTCGCGCAGCGGCTGGGCGAATCGCTCGGACGGCAGATCGTCGTGGACAACCGCGCCGGTGCGAACGGACTCATCGGCGCCCAGGCGGCGGCGAAGTCGCCCGCCGACGGCTACACGCTGCTCATGGCTACTGCCACCCACGCGATCAACGCCACACTGGCGCCCTCTGCGACATTCGATCTGCAGCGGGACCTGCTGCCGATCTCGCTCGCCGCCTCGGTTCCGCTGCTGCTCGCGGTGCACCCGTCGCTGCCGGTGAAGAGCGTGAAGGACCTCGTCGCCCTCGCCAGAGCGCAGCCCGGCAAGCTGGACTTCGCGTCGGGCAGCACCGGCTCGGCGTCGCACCTCGCAGGCGAGATGCTCAACACCATGGCCGGCATCCGCATGGTGCACGTACCCTACAAGGGCGGCAGTCTCGCGATCCAGGACCTGATCGGCGGCCACGTGACGGTGATGTTCGAGAACATGCCCTCGATTCTTCCGGTCGTGCAGTCGGGGCGACTTCGGGCGATCGCGGTGACGGGCGCACGGCGCTCGCCTGCCGCGCCGCACCTTCCCACGATGATCGAATCGGGGTGGCCGGCCTTCGAGGCGGGCTCCTGGTACGGTCTGTTCGCGCCGGCAGGAACGCCGCGTGAAATCATCTCGCGCCTGAACGCAGAGGCGGTGAAGACGCTCAGATCTGCGGAGACACAGAAACTGCTGGCCCAGCAGGGCGCCGAGCCCGTCGGCAACAGCGAAGCGGAGTTCGCGGAGTTCATCAGGACCGAGATTGCGCGCTGGGCGAGCGTGATCAGGGCCGCCAACGTGAAGCTGGACTGATCCGGTGAAGATCCTGCAGATCACCGACACGCACGTCGGGCGACCCGGTCACGTCGGCTATGGACTCGACCCGCGCGCACGACTGGAGGCGTGCGTCGCCGACATCAATGCGCACCACGCAGATGCAGCGCTGTGCCTGGTCACCGGCGATCTGGTGAACGACGGCAGCGACGCGGAGTACGAGAACCTCGCGCCGGTGCTGCGTGCGCTGCGCGTGCCGGTGCGAGTGCTTGCAGGCAACCACGACAGCCGCGACGGGCTGCGGCGCTTCTTCCCGGAGACGCCGCTCGACGAGAACGGATTTCTCCAGAGCGCGGTCGATGTGCCGCACGGGC
>CANGUQ010000246.1 GCA_947456915.1 Betaproteobacteria bacterium | reverse complement strand
GGGCAGCCTGCCTGCGGGCCGCGCGCACGCGCGCGAACCGGCCTCGCCCTACGGGCGGGTGCGCGCGAGCCCGGACGGCATCGGCAAGACCTATCTCGGGCGCGAGATCGCGCGGGTGATGGGCTGGCAGGGTGCCGGCTGGCTGGAGCGGCCCGAGCGCGAGGCCGAGGAACGTCCTGACCTGCTGATCGAGGGCCTGCGGCTGCGGGCAGGCATGGCGGTGGCCGATGTCGGGGCAGGCACCGGCTATCACACGTGGCCGATCGCCGAGCGGGTGGGCGAGAAGGGGGTCGTCTACGCCGCCGATCTGCAGCCGCAGATGATCGAGCTGCTCACCGCGGCGATGGTCAGGCGCGGCGTGCGCAACGTGAAGCCGGTGGCCTCGACGCTCACCGACAGCGGGCTGGCGGCAGGCAGCGTCGATCTCGCGATCATGGTCGACGTGTACCACGAGTTCGAGTATCCGGAGGAGATGCTGGCGAGCATCGTGCGCGCGCTGCGGCCGCAGGGGCGGGTGGTGTTCGTCGAGTTCCGCGCCGAGGACCCGAAGGTTCCGATCAGGCCGCTGCACAGGATGAGCGAGGCGCAGGTGCGGCGCGAGGCGGCGCGGCATCCGCTCGTGTTCGAGCGCGCCATCCCGGGGCTGCCCTGGCAGCACGCACTCGTGTTCGCGCGGCGCTGACCGCCGCAGTGCCGCCGGCGGCAGCGGCCGGGGCTCAGTCGCCGCGCGGTGCCATCGGCGCGAACACGCCGGTGTAGGGCTTCGCCCGCGGTGGTGCGTAGGCGCCGCGGCGCGAGGTGGTCAGGCCCAGGCCCACCAGCGACTCGGCGAGCTTGACCGCGGCGGCGACGCCGTCGATCACCGGCACGCCGTGCTCGCGCGAGAGTTCGGCCGCGAGGTCCGCCATGCCGGCGCAGCCGAGCACGATCGCCTCGCTGCGATCCTCGTCCAGTGCGCGTGTGATCTCCGCGGCGATCCGGCTGCGCGCGTCGGAGGCCGGATCTTCCAGCGCCAGCACCGGCACCTCGGCTGCGCGCACGCGCGCGCAGCGCGCCGCCAGCCCGTAGCGCAGCAGGTTGTGCTCGATCGCGCTGATCGAACGCGCAAGCGTGGTGATGACACTGAAGCGCGTGCTGAGCAGGCTGGCAACGTGAAACGCTGCCTCGCCGATGCCGATCACCGGCGCCGGGGTGAGCGTGCGCGCGGCGTCCAGGCCGGTGTCGTCGAAGCAGGCGATGATCCACGCATCGGGCAGCGGTGCGACCGCTGGCTGGCCGATCAGTGCCAGAACGCCGGGCACTGCGAATGCTTCGTCGTAGTAGCCCTCGATCGAGACCGGGCCGTCGACGGGCTGCAGCGCGACGATCTCGGTATCGGACAGGGCTGCGGTACGCGCGGCCGCAGCGATCTTCGCCGTCATCGACGCGGTGGTGTTCGGATTGATGACAGCGAGTTTCATGGCGCAGCAGTGCGGTCGGGTGTGGATTGCGAAGGCTCGCGACCGATGCCGGTCACGCCGGTGCGCAGGCGACGCTCGGGCGCGAGGCCGATTGCCGGCGGCGGTTGCACACGGCAGTCGTCCCGCGCCGCGCGGCTAGCCGCCGAAGAAATCACGCACCTTGTCGAACCGGCACCTGGTCTGTGCGACGAGGGAGCAACAACCGGGCAAGATGCTATGTCGTGACGTATGCAATGAACGCGCTGACCAGCGACAACGTGCCCATTCGTGACCAGTAGAAGAACGGGTCGTCTTTCTTGTAGATCGCCTTTCCGTGACCGTCCCCGACAGCCTCGGAAGCAAAGCCAAGCATCAGGAATCCAGCGGCCACGCCGTATCTTGCCCACCCGGACACTTCAGGCAGCCACGGGAATACCGATGCCCCGGCACCCTCGAAGAACAATGGGATGTAGCCCAGCACCGTGCAAACCATGGTGAGACCCAGAGCCGCAGCCTTGAGCGGGGAGCCGCTTCTCGGTGCTTCTTCAGGCGGCGGCATCGAGACGACACGCTCCTGCTGGATGCGAACAAGCTTCACGGCAGCAAACCCGAGCGCGACCACGGCTGCCAGGAGCAGCACCCATGCCGCATGCGTGGACAGGAGCTCCAGCGGTCTGCCGTCTGGCGGAAACAACTCCAGGATGCAGAGGGCGAGTGCGGCGCAGGCACAGGCCGAAAGAACAGCCACGGGCAGGATGCGCTCGAAGCCGAGGGGGACAAATCGAGTTTCCGCCATGGGGTTTCTCAAGCGTGCAACCTGAAGGTTTGCTGAAACGCCCCCATGTGATGTGGAACGACGCAGGGCGTACGGTGCCGAAGGTACAACACGGAAGCTGAAGACGGGGGCCTAGCCGCCGAAGAAATCACGCACCTTGTCGAACCAGCCCTTGGTCTGGGGATTGTGGCGGGAGGGATCCTCGCTGCTGATCGACTCGAACTCGAGCAGCAGTTCGCGCTGGCGTGCAGTGAGGTTCACCGGGGTCTCGATGTAGACGTGGCACATCAGGTCGCCGTGGCCGCTGCCGCGCACCTGCTTGATGCCCTTGCCGCGCAGACGGAACACCTTGCCGGTCTGCGTCTCGGGCGGGATGCGGATCTTCGCCTGTCCGTCGAGCGTGGGAATCTCGATCTCGCCGCCGAGCGCCGCGGTGGCGATGCTCACCGGCATGTCGCAGTGCAGGTTGGTGCCGTCGCGCTTGAACATCGCGTGCGGCTTCAGGTGCATCACCACGTACAGGTCGCCCGGCGGTCCGCCGTTGGCGCCCATCTCGCCCTCGCCGGAGAGGCGGATGCGATCGCCTTCGTCCACGCCGGCCGGGATCTTCACCGACAGCGTCTTCTGCTTCTTGACTGCGCCCGCGCCGTTGCAGGTGCCGCACGGGGTCGGCACGATCTTGCCGGTGCCGTGGCAGCGCGGACACGTCTGCTGGATCGAGAAGAATCCCTGCTGCATGCGCACCTGGCCGTGACCGTCGCAGGTGGGACAGGCCGTGGGCCGGGTGCCGGGCTTCGCACCGCTGCCCTCGCAGGTCTCGCACTTCGCCTGCGTGGGGATGCGGATCTGGGTGTCGGTGCCGCGCGCGGCCTCCTCCAGCGAGATCTCCAGGTTGTAGCGCAGGTCGGCGCCGCGATAGACCCCGTTGCGGCCGCGGCCGCCGCCGAAGATCTCGCCGAAGATGTCGCCGAACGCATCGGCGAAGCCGCCCATGCCGGCGCCCGCTGCCGCGCCCATCGACGGATCGACGCCGGCGTGCCCGTACTGATCGTAGGCGGCGCGCTTGTCGGCGTCGGACAGTATTTCCCACGCTTCCTTGGCCTCCTTGAACGCTTCTTCGGCCTTCGGATTGTCCGGATTGCGGTCCGGGTGGTGCTTCATTGCCAGCTTGCGGTACGCCTTCTTCAGCGTGTCCTCGTCGGCGTCGCGGTTGACGCCGAGCACTTCGTAATAGTCACGCTTGGCCATCTTGATGTCTCGCGGGTGTTGCTCGGCCTGTGCGGTGTCGCTGCACAAGCGAAAGGCGGCTGATCGCTCAGCCGCCTTGCCGTTGCGGGGAGTCGCCCGATTACTTCTTCGCGTCCTTCACTTCCTCGAATTCGGCGTCGACCACGTTGCCGTCGTCCTTGCCGCCTGCAGCACCGGCCGCTCCGGCAGCTGCTGCGCCGGCGGCACCGGCCGCGGCCTGCTCCTGTGCGTACATCTTCTCGCCGAGCTTCTGCGAGGCCATCGCCAGCGCCTGCGTCTTCGCCTCGATCGCCTCCTTGTCCGAGCCCTTGATCGCTTCCTCGGCGTCCTTCACCGCGGCCTCGATCGCCGTCTTCTCGGCCGCGTCGAGCGAGGCGCCGTGCTCGGCGAGTGACTTCTTCACCGTGTGCACCATCGCATCGGCCTGATTGCGCGCGGTGACCAGCTCGAGAATCTTCTTGTCCTCGGCGGCGTTCGCCTCGGCGTCCTTCACCATGCGCTGGATCTCCTCTTCGGTGAGACCCGAGCTCGCCTGGATCTTGATCTTGTTCTCCTTGCCGGTGGCCTTGTCCTTCGCCGACACGTGCAGGATGCCGTTCGCGTCGATGTCGAAGGTGACCTCGATCTGCGGCATGCCGCGCGGCGCGGGCGGGATGTCGGTCAGATTGAACTGGCCGAGGCTCTTGTTGCCCGAGGACATCTCGCGCTCGCCCTGCAGCACGTGGATGGTCACTGCCGACTGGTTGTCGTCGGCGGTCGAGAACACCTGCGAGGCCTTGGTCGGGATCGTCGTGTTCTTGCGGATCAGCTTGGTCATCACGCCGCCCAGCGTCTCGATGCCCAGCGACAGCGGCGTCACGTCGAGCAGCAGCACGTCCTTGACGTCGCCCTGCAGCACGCCGCCCTGGATCGCCGCGCCCACCGCGACCGCTTCATCCGGGTTGACGTCGCGCCGGGGCTCGCGACCGAACACCTCCTTGACCACCTCCTGCACCTTCGGCATGCGCGTCTGACCCCCGACCAGGATCACGTCCTCGATGTCGGAGATCTTCACGCCGGCGTCCTTGATCGCGACGCGGCAGGGTTCGATCGTCTTCTGGATGAGGTCGTCGACCAGGCTCTCGAACTTCGCGCGGGTGATCTTCACCGCCATGTGCTTCGGACCGCTCGCGTCGGCGGTGATGTAGGGCAGGTTGACCTCGGTCTGCTGGGCGCTCGACAGTTCGATCTTCGCCTTCTCGGCCGCGTCCTTCAGCCGCTGCAGCGCGAGGATGTCCTTCTTCAGGTCGATGCCGGAGTCCTTGCGGAACTCGTCGACGAGATACTCGATCAGGCGCTGGTCGAAGTCCTCGCCGCCGAGGAAGGTGTCGCCGTTGGTGGACAGCACCTCGAACTGGTGTTCGCCCTCGACCTCGGCGATCTCGATGATCGAGATGTCGAACGTGCCGCCGCCCAGGTCGTACACCGCGATCTTGCGATCACCCTTCTTCTTGTCGAGGCCGAAGGCGAGCGCGGCTGCCGTCGGCTCGTTGATGATCCGCTTCACTTCGAGGCCGGCGATGCGCCCGGCGTCCTTGGTCGCCTGGCGCTGCGAGTCGTTGAAGTAGGCAGGCACCGTGATCACCGCCTCGGTGACCGGTTCGCCGAGATAGTCCTCGGCAGTCTTCTTCATCTTCATCAGCACCTGCGCCGAGACTTCCGGCGGGGCGATCCTGCGCCCGCGCACCTCTACCCACGCGTCGCCGTTGTCGGCCCTGGCGATCGTGTAGGGCATCAGGTCGATGTCCTTCTGCACTTCCTTCTCTTCGAAGCGCCGGCCGATCAGCCGCTTCACCGCGTACAGGGTGTTCTTCGGGTTGGTGACCGCCTGCCGCTTGGCCGGTGCACCGACCAGGATCTCTCCGTCATCGGCGTAGCCGATGATCGAAGGCGTGGTGCGTGCGCCCTCGGCGTTCTCGATCACCTTCGGTTGCCCGTTCTCGATGATCGAGACGCAGGAGTTGGTGGTGCCCAGGTCGATGCCGATGATCTTGCCCATGGTGTGCTTTCCTTCGCGGATTCAGTGACGTGTCGTCGATGCGGTGAATCTTGGGTGGGGCGTTCCGGTTTTCAAGACGCGGCGCGCGCCAGCGGCGCGCGGCTCAGTCGGCGGCGGGCGGCTGCGGGGGCGCGGACTGCTCGCGCGGCCTGGCCACCGCCACCAGCGCCGGACGCAGGACCCGGTCGTGCAGCTTGAAGCCCTTCTGGAACACCTGCAGCACCGACTGCGGCGGCTGCTCCGATTCGATCGCGGTCATCGCCTGGTGGTGGTGCGGGTCGAACTTCTCGCCCACCGGGTCGAGCAGCTTCAGGCCCGATTTCTCGAAGGCGGCGGTCAGCTGCTTGCGCGTGAGTTCGACCCCGTCGCGCAGGCTCTGCACCGTCGCGCTGGGGACCGCCAGCGCCGCGTCGAGTGCGTCGAACACCGGCAGCAGTTCCTGTGCGAAGCGGTCGATCGCGTACTTGTGCGCGTTCGCGAGGTCGACCTCGGCTCGCTTGCGCATGTTGTCAGCTTCGGCGCGTGCGCGCAGCCACGCCTCGCGGTGCTCCGCGGCGAGGGCCTCGGCCTTGCGCAGGGCCTCT
>CANGUQ010000245.1 GCA_947456915.1 Betaproteobacteria bacterium | reverse complement strand
GCCATGCCACGCGAACTGCGCCTCGGCACCGTGCTGGACCATGTCGATACCGATGCCGTCGTTGAGCGCCCTGCGAACCGTCTCGAACTCCAGCCCGGGCAGCAGCGGCGTGTAGTTCTTCGCCCCCTGCGTCACACCTTCCCGGCGTCTGTTCGTCTGCTCGTGCCCCTTGACGAAGACATCCTTCAGGTCATAGTCGCCGTGGACGTAGCTCCAGCCCACGCCGTCCCGGGCGATCTGCAGGCAGCCGAAGTGCGGCGACAGCGGGTCGACGTCGATGCGCCAGAGCCACCCCGACCGCGCACTGACATGCGACCTGCCCCACATCGGCCAGGTGTCAGGCGTCGTGCCCGGAATGTTGACGCCGGCACCGTGCAGCACGTCCAGCGTGGCGTGCCAGTAGTGCTGCGCCTTGGCGAGCTTCGCCCCGGCGAAGACCCCGGGCTGGAAATCCGGGTGCGGCACGAGTCCGGCGATGCGGTGCTGAACGCTGCGCGTCGCGCCGCCGGCCCGATACGGGGGCGGATCGCGGTCGGCGGTCTTCGCCTTGATCGTTGCGGGCTTGGGGTAATAGCCCGGCTTGCCGACGTAGCCGAGCGATGCCTCGTTCGTGTGCCGCACGAGGATGTACACGTTATAGCGCTGCGCGACCCTGCAGAACACCTGCAGGTCCCTGGCACGGATGCCTGCGCCCGCCTTGCCCGACGGCAATGATCTTTCCTGGCTCATCAACGCGTTCCTTCGGTCCGCTCACCTGCTCGTGCACCGGTTCCACTGCCGCCGACAGGTCCCGCTCGAGCAGTGCGGTTCACGCAGCACGCCCGCTTGCCGCCCTCGATCCGGGCGTGCTGCGTCACTGGATCGTCAGTCGGCCGTCCTCGCTCGCTGGACTGCCCTCGACGCTGCGCGGATCCGGCTCGCGCACGCAGCGCTGCGCGTCACATCGGTGCCAGACGATCTCCAGTGTTGCCGTGCCCGGCTGCGCCAGTTCCACGATCGGCAATGCGACCTCGCCTGAGTGCGCCCCCCTCACCAGCGCCTCGCACGAGGCCCGGTAACCGGTGAAACGGTGCGCACTACGGCCACTGGCAGGCACCAGTACCAGCGTGCGCCAGCGCTGCGCCCGTCCGCTGTTGCCCAGCCCGGTATGCCCGAACTCGATGCACACCCCCCATGAGCGGCCAGCCCGCCGCACGCGGAAACCGCGCAACGGCGCCCAGTTCACCTCCGGCAGATCGGCGACCGGTATCCGCCCGGCGACGATCCATTCCAGAGTCGATCCGCCAGCACGTCGCAGCGCACCGGCCTCGGTATCGACGACCACCCCGCCAAGCGCAGCGATGCACCCGGCCGGACCGCAGCCCTGCGCCATCTTCAGCGCCGCGAGTTCGACCGGAAGCGAAGCCCCGCGCAGCACTCGTATCAGCTGGTCGGTATCGCCGGCCACCTCGCCGGCCCCCTCACTGGCCGCAGCGATACCCAGCACCAGCAACAATCCGAGGCAGACCAGACCGCGTCGCGGTCTCACTTGTACTCCCTGTTCCCCGAAGCCTTCACGAACGCCGGGTTGTACTTCCAGAAGATCGTTGCGCCGAAACCCGCAGTCGACTCGTACTTGTACTGCCACTTGCCGCGCGACCGGGTCTTGTTCCCCTTCGCATCGAGCAGCCAGTTCTCGCCCTCCACAACGTTATCCTTGATCCCGACGACGTTGTGCGCGGGATCCGTGATGTGTATTCCGCCGAGCACCTTCGGATGCCTGGCGTAGTCGGTCTTGATATCCAGACCGTCCCAGAAGTAAGCCCCGTTCGAATGATCGACCGGGCTCGGCGACAGGGCGTTCCGCGCGCCCTTGACTGCGGCATCCATGCCTGTGTCCCTGGCAATGTCTTCGTCCTTGGCAGCCATCAGCTTCCCGAAGCGGGCACTGCCGTCGTGCGCCGCGAAGGCGAACGTCCTGTCGGCCCTGATGAAAGCAGAAATACTCACGTAACCGCGCGCCTTCTGCTGCCGTACCAGCACGTTGGCGATCGCTGCCATCTCCTCGAAAACGTTGGCGGTCGATCCTTCACCGTAGACGGTAGCCGCCAGTATCCGCGTATCGTCATCGATGGCGGGGGGCGGCTTCGGCGACGCCACCGCTGGTGGCGGATCGGTACCGATGACGCACGGCAGCGGGCTCGACTCGCGTGCAGCCGTGCCCTTGTCGATCACTGGCGGCGCCGCCTGAGCGCCCAGCGGTCCAGGCACCGCACTGGCGTTGCCCGTCATTGCAGACCAATGGAGAAAGCCGATATCCGCGACTCGATCTGATTCATGACGATGCGGATCATGTCCTTCAGCATGTATCCGGCGAGGAAGATCAGCGCGATACCGACGATCCAGGCAACGACGCTTCCGGCAGCCGCGCTCAGGACGAAGCCGCCGATCACGCCGAGCCCGAGCGCAGCAAAGATACGCGCCTTCACGCGGCTGTCCAGATTCTCTTCGGTGACATCCGCGACGAGTTCCAGGCGGTCCTCGAGCGAACCGCTCCTCCCGGCCATGATCGCCGAAACCCGCTGGCGCAATCCGCCAGTCGCTGCCCCGAAGCGCTCTCCGATCACGTCGAGTATCTCCCGCGCCTGCTGCCGGGCGATCCCGGCGGCCTCGGCGAGTTCCTCGAGCAGTACCGCCGATTGCAGTGCCACAGTCATCCCTCCTCCTTCAAGCGTCCAGGGGCGACGCAGAGCGCTCCCGGCGGGCAGAAAGAGCGTGCTCGTCGCACGTGCGCGCACAGCACGGCATGCGGGGTGCAGCGACTCACCGACTGCGGAACCTCGCTACGCGATGTCATGCGTCATCTGCCCCGGCATCGTCACTTCGATGATGCCGCCCCAGATGCAGGTGAGCTTCGAGGTGTCGTTGAGCGCCGGCATGTTCGCGAGCAGCACCGTTGGCGATCCCGGCGCCCAGGGCGCGGGCGTCGCCGGCACACAGGGCATCGGGGTGAGGACGCCCATCGCCGCGGCAGTCGCTGCAGCAACGGTGGGGTTCGCCGGCGACTGGCACATGCCGAACGGCATCACGTTGAGCATCGGTACGTGATCCATGATGTTCGCCGCAGGCTGATTGGACGTGAACTCGCGGTTCACCGGCAGCACGACGAAGGTGCTGGGGGCCATTCCCATGCTGCACTTGAGCAGTGCACCGTTGCAGACGTGCTTTGGCATGTCGACACCTGTTCTGGTCGGTGGGAGTCGACGGGCGCGGCTACTGCGCCCGCGGCGGGGATTTGGGACGGACGATCATCAGCTCTGCCGGCTCCACGCTCGCCGTATCCAGCCCACTGATCGGCCACTGCATCACCGGTGCAGTTCCCGAGGCTGGCGCGAGCAGTTGAGCGCGGGTCCAGCCCCCGGCTGCCTGCGCTGCCGCGCGCACGCGGTCGGCCGCGCCGAGCGCCGGGTCGGCCAGCGCCGTACCGATCTCCGCGAATACCGGGTCGTGCAGCACGCCCGAGCCGAACAGGAAGAACAAGACCGCACACAGCACGACCCCGGCTCGCTCGTTCATGCCGATCGCGCGACATTCATCGATCGCCTGCCGCACGAGGGTGGCGATAGCCTCGTCGCCAACAGCCACGCGCTTCTCCGGATGCAGCCATGCGAGGTAGGTCAGCAGATCCGCCTGTGACCGCCCCGCAGCGGCGAGCCACTGTTCCGCGGGCTGACTCACGAAACGCTGCGCGGCACCGATGAACCGTCCATCGTCCGGACCCATCACCTGCAGCCGCCACGCCGACGCCCGCTGTGCAACGCCGGCTATGGTGGCAGCCATGTCGGCTGCCGCTTCGGGCGGCGCGCTGACCGCCCATGCGTGCTGCGGGTCCCTGTCCCAATCGACGCCGAAACGCAGCGCGAGATGCGCCCACAGCAGCATGCCCCGCTCGCTCGCCATCGCGCGCTCGCCGGCACGCGCGTCGGTCACGCGCAGCAGTTCCTGCACCCGTACCGGATCGAGACTGGACTGGAAGCGCGGAAACGCATCGAGCAGCGCCGCAGCCCGCTCCCGCCGCCGCGGCGCGCTGATCGCACGCTGCAACGCTTCGAACTGCTGGCTGGAAATCCTGAGCATCGGTCAACCTCTTCCGCGAACCAGCACGCGCTCGCTGGTGCTGACAGCATCGCCAGTCCCGCTGAACGCCAGGGCGATGGATACGTCCTCGGATTCGACGATCCAGCTGGCGACCGGGCCGAACAGGTCGGACACCTGCCCGGGCTCGCACACCGACATGAATGCGCGCAGCACCCGGGGATCGTAGTAGCGGAAAAGGAGGGGATCCAGATCCGGGCCGTACACCATGTTGATGTTGCGCAGGTGCTTGCGCAGGTCGAGCAGGCTCGCGGCCGAACGCAGGAACACGCCCCAGTGGTTCCCCCACCCCGCGGCGAGCAGCCACTCGGTGAACTCTGCATCCCGCTCCAGGCAGACGAGATACGGCGCAACCGTCGCCATGTCCGGCTCGAGTTCACCCCGGTACAGGCAGAGCCACCGCGGAGCCTGCTCGGCGTACAGCTTCTCCATCAACCCGGGGACGCTCGCTCCATCAACGACGGCATACACCCGAGTCCCCTCCTCCGACCACAACCAGTCGGACAACGCACGCAGACTCTCCGCCGGCAGACGGGCCATGGATCAGCCTCCTGAAGCGCCGACGAAGGGCGCCCCGTTCGCTGCCGCCGCCTTCAGCGCAACTGAGGCTGGTCTGTACTTCGTCGCGGTCGGGGCTGTCGGCTTTGCCACTGCGGCGTCTTTCTCGCCTGCCTTTCCGGTAGCCGCCTCCTTCGGGGCCGTGGGTGCCCCTGGAGAGGCCCCGGAACCGCTCCCCGCGGAGCCGCCACTGTTCACCTTGGTCAGCGTACCCTGGATGTCGATTCCCGCCGGCGAGATGTTGATGAAGTTCCCGCCGACCTTCAGCGAAATCTGCGTCCCCGCCTCGATGACCACCTTCATTCCCGCCTTGAAGTGGATCTCCTGGCCCGAGTCGAGCGCCGACTTCTGGGCGACCTTGACCTGCCAGTCCGCGCCCGAGTCCAGAGATACCGTGCCGCCAACCTTCACGTTCTGGTCACCGGTGACCTTCAGGTGAGCGTCCGCTCCGACCTCCTCCATCAGGTCCTTCTTGACCATTTTCTGGTCGGTCTCGCCGATGAACTCGAACCGGTCCTTCAGCACCCGCAGATCGAGCTGCTTCTGCGCGTGCATGAAGATCTGCTCCGATCCGGACTTGTCGTCGAAGCGAAGCTCGTTGAAGCCGCTGCCGCCGATGGATGACGACTTGATCGTCATCTGGGTCTTGCTGGCGGGCAGTTCGTAGGGCACCGTCGAGATGTCGTTGAACACCCGGCCGGTGATGATCGGCCGGTCCGGATCGCCCTCCAGGAAATCGACGATCACCTCTTGTCCGACGCGCGGCAGCGCGAGCATCCCCCAGCCCTTGCCCGCCCACGGCTGTGCAACACGCACCCAGCAGGAGGTCTCGGCAGAACCGGTGTCCGACTGGCTGCCGGCATAGCGGTCCCAGTGGAACTGCACGCGCACGCGGCCGAACTTGTCGGTGTACACCTCCTCGCCCGACGGCCCGGTGACGAACGCCGTCTGCGGCCCGCTGATGCGCGGTTCCGGGGTCAGCCGCTCCGGGCGGAACTGCACCGCGGACGGTATCGCGGTGAAGTTCATCGAGAACTCGACCTTGCCGCCACCCGACTGATACCCGTCGGACCGCAGATGAAAATCGTGCGACACGACCAGGTACTCCTGATCGAGCGCAGGCAGGAAATGACCGCGCAGCTTGAACAGGCATCCCACTTCGACGCCTCGCGCATCGCCGGAACCGCGGTAGAACTTGCGGCGCGACACCAGTTCCTCCATCCGGACCGTCGCCAGACGAGTCGCTTCCGCACCGCGCGCCCTTCCGCCGGGCAGTTCCGGCGGACCGCCCGGATAGTCGAAGATGTCGAGATCGCCGAACGGGTGCGCGGCCGCCTTCGCATGCACGCCCTCGACCGTCATCCGCGAATGCTGAAAGGAAAAATCCCGGGCTGAATACTTGCCGGACCGCAGGTCGCCCGAG
>CANGUQ010000244.1 GCA_947456915.1 Betaproteobacteria bacterium | reverse complement strand
GCTCGACCCGCGCGCCGTTCTCGATCCTGATCCGGCGCGACCCTTCGCTCGCGGCGAAGCCGGCCTCGGTACGGTAGAGCTGCAGCATGCCGTCGCGGCGCACCAGCTGCGGTGCGCCGGCGGCGGCGACCAGTTCCTCGTACGTGTCGACCGAATCGCGGTTGAGCGACCGCATCGCCGCAGCGGATCGGCGCACGCGCTCGGGGGTGCAGGCACGACGGAAGTGCAGCAGCCACGGCAGCAGCGCCGGGGCTGCGCGCCAGGACAGCGACAGCGGTCCCAGTGGATCGAGGATCCAGCGCGGCACCTGGCGGAAGGTGCCGGGCAGCGCGAGCGGAATGATGGAACCGGGGGCAAGCGAGCCTGCGTTTCCGAACGAGGTCGCCTCCCCGGGCCGGTCGCGCTCGACCAGCGTGACGCGGTGGCCCTCGCGCTGCAGATAGATGGCGGTGGCCACGCCGACGATGCCGGCGCCGATGATCGTGATGTCCTGCGAGACGGTCATGAGAGCGTGAAGTCCTGGTGCCTGCGCCCGGGTGCAGGACCGATGGTACTGCCTGCGAAGGTGCGGCTCGAGCGGCAGCGCCCGGCAGCCCGGTGGTTCGTGCTCGCCCGGCGAGTGCAGGCACGGCACGAAGCATTGTACGATCCGGCATCGCGGTCGAGCCACCCGGAGACCCCACGCATGTCGCGCTGCACGCCTTCAGGACTTCCGCCCCGGTTGCACAACGCAACCGCACCTCTGCTTGCCTTGACGGCTGCACTTGCGGCGCCGCTCCCGGCAGTGCACGCCCAGCCAGGGGCCTACCCGGTCAAGCCGGTACGCATGATCGTCGGCTTTCCGGCCGGTGGCGGATCGGATGCCCTCGCGCGGCTGCTCGGCGCAGCGCTCACCGAGAAGCTCGGGCAGTCGGTGCTGGTCGAGAACCGGCCCGGGGCGAACACGATCGTGGCGACCGAATACGTGCGCAGCCAGCCGCCCGACGGCTACACGCTGCTGTTCGTCTCGGCCTCGGTTGCCATCAACCCGAGCCTGTACAAGCTCGCCTACGACGCGGAGAAGGAGTTCTCGCCGATCTCGATCGTGGCGATCGTGCCGCTGCTGCTGATCACGCCCAACAGCGTTCCCGTGAAGAACGTGATGGAGCTGGTCGCGCTCGCGAAGTCGCAGCCGGGCAAGCTCAACTACGCATCCTTCGGGCTGGGCAGTTCCGCGCATCTGGCCGCGGAGATGCTCCTGCTCAGCACCGGCGCGGAAATGATCCACGTCCCGTACAAGGGCAGCGCACCGGCGATCCAGGACGTGCTGGGCGGGCGCGTGACGATGATGCTTCCCGGCATCGGCTCCGCAATCAACCTCGCGCGCGAAGGCAAGTTGCGCGCGCTCGCCGTGTCCACCGCGAAGCGCATCCCCGGTGCGCCGGAAATTCCGACGATCGCCGAGTCCGGTCTGCCTGGCTTCGACGTCGCCACCTGGGAGTCGGTGCAGGCGCCCGCAGGCACGCCCGTCGAGGTCGTCAACCGGCTCAACCTGCTGATCCGCGATGTCGTGGCCAACCCCGATCTGCGCCAGAAGATGGTGGGTCTGGGCTTCGAGCCGGATGCGAACCGCACCCCGTCCGAGGTCGCGCAGTTCATCCGCAGCGAGCGCGCGAAGTGGGCGCGTGTGGTCAGGGAACGCAAGATCACCGTGGACTGAGCGCGGATGGACCAACGCAAGGCGTGCGTGATCGGCGCTGGCATCGTGGGCGTCTGCTCCGCGCTGTGGCTGCAGCGCGAGGGCTTCGACGTGACGGTGGTGGACGCAGGTCCGATCGGCGAGGGGGCCTCGTTCGGCAACGCCGGCAACATCAGCCCCGGTTCGGTCGTGCCGCACCTGATCCCCGAACTGTGGAAGGAGCTCCCCGGCTGGATGCTCGATGCGCAGGGCCCGCTCACCGTGCGTCCCGCCCACGTGCTGAAGGCGCTGCCGTGGCTGCTGGCCGCGGCCAGGGCGAGCCGACGCGAGCGCGTGCTCGAAGTCTCGCGCGCGATGCTGGCGCTGCACGGCAACGCGCTGCAGGCCTACGAGACACTGACCCACGGCACGCAGGCCGCACGGTTGATCGAGCGCTGCGGCCAGCTCTACGTCTCCGAGCATCCCACGGCTGCGCACGGTTCGGCGCTGGTGCAGATGCTGCGCAGCAGTGCCGGGGTACGCAGCGAAGCGCTCGACTGGATGGAAGTGCGCGAACTCGAACCCTCCCTCGCGCCGATCTTCCGCAGCGGACTGCTGCTGCCGGACAACGCGCGCACCCGGGACCCGCACGCGCTGGTGAAGGCGCTGGCGGGCGAGGCGACGCGAAATGGCGCGACATTCGTCCGCGGCAAGGTCACCGGCTTCGACCGCAGTGCCGGGCAGGTACGCGCAGTCCTGATCGAGGGCAGGCCGCAGCCGGTGGAGAACGTGGTGATCGCCGCGGGTGCGGCATCCGGCCAGCTCAGCGCGTGGCTGGGTACGCGCGTGCCGCTGGCGGCCGAGCGCGGTTACCACATCACGATCTCCGATGCGGGCGTCGCACCGCGCATTCCGGTCATGCACTGCGATGCCCGCTTCGTCGCCTCGCCGATGGACGTGGGGCTCAGACTCGCCGGAACCGCCGAGTTCGCCGCACTGGACGCGGCGCCGAACTGGCGGCGCACGCAAGTCCTCGAGAATCAGGCGCGCCGGATGTTTCCCGGCGTGCGCGTCGAGAAGGTCAGTCGCTGGATGGGCAGCAGGCCGAGCCTGCCGGACGGACTGCCGGTGCTGGGCCGGGCGCCCGGGTGTCGCAATGCGTGGTTCGCGTTCGGCAATTCCCACTTCGGCATGACCGCAGGGCCGACGATGGGTCGACTGGTGGCGGAACTGCTCGCCGGCAGGCAGACCTCGATCGACGTTGCGCCCTACGCCGCGGAGCGCTTCGCACGCTGACTGGCGCTGCCGCCCCTGTGGGACCAGCCTCGCGCGTGCGCGACACGGCGTGCCACGCAGGCGCTGCCGCTGCATCACGCAGCGCGGTTGCCGCGGCAGCACGACGGTGGCGCAGATACGCTGCGCGTCCCGCACCGCACTGCGCGAGCCGTGCGAGGCTCAGTCTTCCATCGTGATCCCCGCCTGGCGGATGATCCTGCCCAGCCGCGTGCGCTCGGTTGCGATGAACCGGCGGAAGTCGTCGGACGAACCGCCACCGAGCACCGCACCTTGCTGGGTCAGCCGCTCGCGCAGCTCGGGATGCTGCAGCACGCGTGCGAGATCGGCGTTGAGGCGATCGACGATCGCGCGCGGCGTCTTCGCCGGCAACGCCATGCCCCACCACTGCGTGATCTCGAAGCCGGGCAGCGTGTCGGCCACTACCGGCAGGTCCGGCAGCAGCGGGTCGCGCCGCGCGCCGGTGGTGGCGAGCAGGCGCACCCGCCCGCCTGCCACGTGCGGCATCGCCGCGACCGGCGAGGTGATGATCAGCTGTACCTGTCCGGCGATGACGTCCGCGAGGGCCGGGCCCGCACCCTTGTATGGCACGTGCGTCATCTTCAACGAGGCCATCAGGTTCATCATCTCGCCGGCCAGATGCGCCGGGGTGCCGTTGCCCGCCGAGGCGTAGTGCAGCGTGCGCGTGCGCGCGAGTGCGATCAGTTCGGCAACCGACTTCGCCGGCAGCGCGCCGTTGACCACCACCACATTGGCGGCCGAGGCGAGCAGCATCACCGGCGCGAAATCGCGCTCGACGTCGTAGGGCAGCTTCGACTTCATCGCCGGCAGCATCGCGAAGATCGTCGTTGCTCCGAGCAGCGCCGTGTAGCCGTCGGGGGCGGCCTTGGCCACGAGTTCGGTGGCGATGATGCCGCTCGCTCCGGCGCGGTTGTCGACGATTACCTGCTGGCCGATCTGCTCGGACAGGCGCTGCGCGACTGCGCGCCCGATGATGTCCGGCGCGCCGCCGGGCGCCGAATTGATCACGAAGCGGATCGGCTTCGCCGGCCACGGCTGGGCGAGGGCGGCGCACCAGCACAGCAGGGCACCGGGCAGCGCGACGCACGCGAGCGCTGCGGCGCGTGCGCCGATCGCGCCCGCCGCGTGCAGACCTGCCGGTGCGCACGCGAGTGCCGGACGCAGCAGGGACGGTGTCTGCAGCGTGCGTGCCGATCGAGACATGGTGGCGGCGCGCTGCGCTGTCATGTCGCAGGCGCCGCTCAGGGCGTCCTGGCGAAGTACTGCGCCTCGACGCCGGGCGGCGGCGTGTAGCGGAAGGTACCCAGCCCGAGGATCGCGTCACGGCCGCCGTGCCGATCGATGTACACCTGCTGGTCGGCGCGCGCCGCCGCATCGGTGGCCTGCGGATCGGCGATCGACTGCAGTGCGCGCCGGCACTGCGCGAGCACGTCGGCAAAGCGCGGATCGGGCGCGAGATCGACGAGTTCCTCCGGGTCGCGCTCGAGGTCGAACAGCATCGGCGGGGGCACGAAGTCGCGGAAGGCCGCGTAGTGGATGTACTTGTACTGGCCGTGCCGGATCATGAACGCCCCCGACGGCGCTGCCGCCGCGTGGTACTCGGAGAGCACCGCCCGCACCGGGCGTGCGCCGCTGGCGATGGCGAGCAGCGAGTGGCCGGGCAGGTCCGCGTCTTCCTCGTGCGGCGGCACGCCCAGCGCATCGAGCGTGGTCTGGAACACGTCGACCAGCGACACCGGCGCCGCGACCTGCTGTCCGGCAGGAATGCCGGGGCCGGCGAGCAGCATCGGGATGCCGGCCGACTCCTCGTACATGGTCGACTTGCCCCAGAGTCCGCGCGCGCCGAGGTTGTCGCCGTGATCGGACGAGTAGAGCACGCGCGTGCTGTCCCACAGGCCGAGCGTCTCGACCTCGTGCAGGATCTGCCCGACGTTGTCGTCCATGAAGCTGGTGAGCCCGAAGTAGCCGGCGAGCGCGCGGCGCACCATGTCGTCGTCGGTGAATCCCTCGTCGAAGCACATCGACCGGCGCTGCCGGTCGATGAACGGATGACGCGGGCGCTCGTCCTTGCCGTAGAGCTTCGGCCACGGCAGGGACGCCGGCGGGTACAGGTCGTAGAACTGCTGCGGGGCGATCAGCGGAAAGTGCGGCGCGACCATGCCGATGTAGAGCACCCACGGACGGTCGCGGTGCTTCGGCGCCTCCTCGCGCAGCCAGCGGCGCGCGGCGACGACGATGTCGCGGTCGTAGCGCGTGTAGTCGGACTCGCCGGGGCCGGCTTCGGGGCCGAGCTTCATCGCGCCCACCCGGCGCGGCAGCTCGTCGCGGATCAGGCCGAGCAGGTCGCCGGTGCCGTTGACGATGTGCATCGGCAGGATCTCCTCGTCGAAGCCGTTGCGCTGCGGCTCGGAGTCCTGATAGTGCAGCTTGCCGATCGACACCGTGCGGTGGCCTGCGGCCATCGTGCGATGCCCCCAGCTCGGCGGATCGCCGCGATAGGCGATCGCGTTGTCCCAGCAGCGGTGCTCGTGCACATAGCGGCCGGTGGCAAGCGACGCGCGCGCCGGCACGCAGATCGGGCAGTTCGTGTACGCGCTGGTGAAACGCGTGCCGCGGGCGGCGAGCGCATCGAGGTTCGGTGTGCGCACGATCGGGTGCCCGGCATGGCCCGCGACCTTCGGGTTGTGCTCATCGGACAGGATGACGATCAGGTTCGTCGCTTGCACGGGCGCTCCTCGGGTTGATGGGTCTGCAACGGCGCGGACATTGTAGGCGAGTCACGTCGTCGCGTGCCGGGCGGGACCACGCGGGTGCGTGTCTGCCGTGACCGGTGGCGTTCAGCGTGTGCTTTCCCGCAGGTCCGTGGCGAGCGTGCAGGGGTGCCGCTGGTTGCCGCATCAGCGGGTCGAACGCTGCCGGCCCGGGTTGCGGCGAGTGCGCGTGCAGTCCGGCCGGGCATGACCCTCGCTCATCTGCTGGCGAGTTCCGCAGTGAGGTACGCCGCGGGCCACGCGCGCGCGGTCACGCTGATCCAGCGCCCCGACGCGGCGTTGAATCCGGACGTGCACTTTCACGGGATCTTCGGGTGTGACCGGAAAAGAAGAGGCCCCCCGTTGCGAGGAGAGCCGCGCGGTACGCGTTTAGTTGCTCCCGGCGGTCCCTCAGGAGCCACATCCACTGCTGCGCG
>CANGUQ010000243.1 GCA_947456915.1 Betaproteobacteria bacterium | reverse complement strand
TCGCGACGATCGCGCGCCGCTACGATCTCGCGCTGTCGACGATTCCCGGCGACCGGCCGACGCTGTACGCGCGCGCCGCCGGGCGGGTGAGCTGCGGCGTCGTGCTCGCCGGTGCCAAGCACCGCTGGAAGCGGCACCTGCTCACGCGCAGCGTCGATTACGACGATCTGGGCACCCACACCGTCGTGCAGGGCCTGCGTCTGGCCGATGTGCTGGGCATCGAGCGGGTGTACGACGTGCGCGCCGCGCAGGCGCCTCTGCCCGAGCCGCTCGCCACCCGGCTGGACACGCACCGGTTCGCCGTCATCCACGCATGGCCGCGCTTTCGCTACAAGATGTGGACGCAGCGCGGCTTCATCGAACTTGCGCGCTGGATGCACGCACGCGGCCTGCGCGTCGTGCTCTCGGGCGCAGGCGACGACGCCGAGCGCAGCCACGTGCGGGCGATCGCCGCGCAGCTGCCTGCCGACACGCTCGATCTGTGCGGCGCACTGTCGCTGCCGCAACTGGCGACGCTGCTCGCGCGTGCGTGCCTGTACGCCGGACCGGACACGGTCGTGACGCACATGGCAGCGGCGGCCGGGATCCCGACGCTCGCGTTGTTCGGCCCGTCGAATCCGGTGAAGTGGGGACCGTGGCCGGCGGGGCTCGCACAGGATGCGAGTCCGTGGCCGCGCACGGGCAGCGGGCGTTGCGGCAACGTGTGGCTGCTGCAGGGCGAGGCCTCGTGCGCACCCGGTGTGCCGTGTCTTGCCGAGGGCTGCGAGCGCCGTCTGGACAGCGACTCGCTGTGCCTCACCGCGTTGCCCGCGGCGCGGGCCATTGCCGCCGCCGAGGAACTGCTGGGCGCCTGAGCAGGACCGGTACCGCCTGGCGCAGGCAGCGCAGTGCGCGCAGTCAGGCGTCGCTTCGCTGCAACTGCTGCAGCCTCGCGTACAGCCCGCCGCGCGCGCGCAGTTCGCAATGCGTGCCGGACTCGGCGACCGTTCCCTCGTTGATCACGAGGATGCGATCGGCACGCTCGATCGTCGACAGCCGGTGGGCGATCACGAGTGCGCTGCGCCCGCGCAGCAACTGCTCGAGCGCCGCCTGCACCTGGCGCTCGGACTCGGTGTCGAGCGCCGAGGTCGCCTCGTCGAGGACGAGGATCGGCGCGTTCTTGAGGAACGCGCGGGCGATGGCGAGGCGCTGCCGCTGCCCGCCGGAGAGCCGGATACCGTTCTCTCCGACCAGCGTGTCGTAGCCCTGCGCCATCGCCAGGATGAACTCGTGCGCGCCCGCCGCCTGCGCCGCGGCGATCACCGCCGCGCGCGTGGCGCCCGCCATCTCGCCGTACGCGATGTTCGCGGCGACCGTGTCGTTGAACAGCGTTACGTCCTGGCTCACCAGCGCCACGTTGCGGCGCAGGCTGGCCAGCGTGAACTCCGCGCCGTCGCGCCCGTCGAACAGGATGCGGCCCGACTGCGGCAGGTGAAAGCGCGGTATCAGGTTGGCGATCGTGGTCTTGCCCCCGCCGGAGGCCCCCACCAGCGCGACCGTCTCTCCCGGCGCGATCGCGAACGAGATCGCCTGCAGCGCGGGCCGCTGCGCGGCGTCGGTGCCTGCGTAGCGGAAGGTGACGTCCTCGAACGCGAGCGCACCGCGCAGCGTTCCGGCGTCGACGCGACCGTCGTCCGGCTCGGGCTCGGTGTCGATCACCTCGAACACGGTCTGCGCGGCAGCCAGCCCCTTCTGCACGTATTCGTTGATGCTGGTGATGCGCTTGAGCGGCGCGGTCAGCAGCAGCATCGCGGTGACGAATGCGACGAATGCGCCGACGGTGGTCTGATCCTGCAGCGCGCGCTGCGCGGCGATGTAGATCACCACCGACACGGCCAGCGCCGCGAGCATCTGCACGATCGGCACGTTGGACGCCGCGGCCACTACCTGCTTCATCGTGTAGCGCCGCATGCGGTTGGCCGCCTCGCGGAAGCGGCTGCGCTCGAAACCCTTGCCGCCGAAGACCTTGACCACTTTCTGGTTGTCGACCGCCTCCTGCAGCACGTGTGTGATGTCGCCCATCGTGCGCTGCGCGCTCAGGCTGATCTGCCGCAGGCGACGACTCACCAGGCGAACGATCCAGGCGATCAGCGGCGCCATCGCGAGCACCACCAGCGTGAGCAGCCAGTCCAGCCACAGCAGCACGCCGATCAGCGCGATGATCGTCACCCCGTCCTTCACCAGAATGGTGAGCGCGTCGGTTGCAGCGGTGGTCACCTGGGCGGCGTCGTAGGTGACACGCGAGATCAGGTTGCCGCTCGCATGGCGCTCGTAGAACGACGCAGGCAGGCAGACCAGCCGGTCGAACATCGCACGGCGCAGATCGAACACGACGCGGCTGCCCACGTACTGCGTGCAGTAGCTGCCGACGAAGGTGGCGACACCGCGCACCGCGAACAGGCCGATCAGCAGCAGCGGCACCAGCGTCACCCACTTCGGGTCGCGCTCGACGAAGGTGCCGTCCAGGATCGGCTTCATGATCGCCGGCAGCGCCGCCTCGGTCGCCGCGACCAGCACCATCCCGGTCACCGCTGCCGCAAACACCCACGCGTACGGGCGCACGAATCCGAGCAAGCGGCGGTACAGTGCCAGACTGTCGGCGGGGACGGTGTCGATTGGGCGGGCCACGTTCGGCAGGCGAGCGAAGCCCGCGAGCCCGTGAGGTGATCCCGGATTATGCCCGATCGCCGTGGGCCGACAGGCGCGGGCGCGCCGCACGCCACCTGTCGTCGAGACGGGCACTGCGGCGGCGTCCGGCCGCTTTGACGCTCGAGCGCGGATTGCCTATAGTCGCCGCATGGATATCGACCTGAACGGGCTGGAAGAGCGTACCGCGCAGCTGGTCGCGCTCTGTCGCCGCCTGCGCAGCGAGAACAGCGCACTGCGCCAGCAGCTGGTGACCGCGCAGAACGACAACAAGCAGCTCGGCGAGCGCATCGAGTCGGCGCGCGCGCGCGTCGAGGCCCTGCTCGCGCGCGTGCCCGGTGCCGACGACGACGACACCGCCCCCTGACTCGTCGTACGGACGCTTCTCACCCCCCTCGCACTGATCCGGAGACCGTTCCCGAAATGGCCGAATCCAGGCTGTCCGCCGACGGCAAGGCGCTCGAAGTCACGATCATGGGGCGCGAGTTCCGCATCGCCTGTCCGCCCGGGCAGGAACAGGAGCTGCTCGATGCGGTGACCTATCTCGACGGCAAGATGCGCGAGATCCGCGATGGCGCGAAGGTGATGGGGACCGAGCGGGTGGCGATCATGGCGGCGCTGAACATCGCGCACGAGCACCTGACCACGCGCGTGGCCGGCCCGCTCGACGTGTCGTCGGTGCGGCGCAGGATCAGCGCCCTGAACACCGTGCTGGACGAAGCGCTGTCGGAGCAGGACAAGCTGTTCTAGCGCGGCACGGGCGGGTCTCGATCGGCGCCTGCGCAGCCGCGCCTGATCATCGCGCGGGGAGTCGCCATCGGACATGCGATTGCGGTACCCTGTGCTCTCCCTTGCGATGCCGTTCGCGCCGGAAACTCTTGAACCAATGCGGTAACTCCGGTTGCCAACCTACAGAGCGCGGTGTGCGCGTCCCACGTCGGACGTACCTGATGCGCTCGGACGGCAACCACTCTTGAACCTATGGTTCAAGAATCAGGTTCGGATGGTATTCGCAGGGGTCCTCTCCCGTTCGCTCGATCGATGCGCTACTGGCTGATGAAATCCGAGCCCGATGTCTACGGCATCGAGCATCTGGCGAAGGAACCGACGAAGACCACCGCGTGGTGGGGCGTGCGCAACTACCAGGCGCGCAACTTCATGCGCGACGACATGGCGGTGGGCGATCTCGCCTTCTTCTATCACTCGAGCTGCCCGGAACCGGGCATCGCCGGCATCGTCAAGGTGGTGAAACGGGCCTACCCCGACGCCACCCAGTTCGACCGCGCGAGCAAGTACCACGACGAGAAAGCCACGCTCGAGGCACCGCGCTGGTTCAATGTCGACGTGAAGCTGGTGAAGCGCACGCCGCTGCTGCCGCTGGCCGAACTGCGCGCACATCCCGAGCTGGCGGATCTGCGCATCCTGCAACGCGGCAACCGGCTGTCGATCACGCCGGTCGAGCCCGGGCACTGGCAGTTCGTGATGCAACTGCTCGACCCGCACTGAGGCAGCTGCACCCGGAGCGCGGCCGCACCGGGCACCGGCCCGCGCGCGCTCAGTGTCCGGGGCGCGGAGCTGCCGCTGCAGCGCGCGACTGCTCGATCAGCGTCTGCACGCAGGTCGGTGCCCGGTGCAGCCGCGCTCCGGCTTCCCGCTGAAGCTGCGCACAGCGTTCGGCATCGGGCTCGAAGCCGAGCAGTCGCGAGGCGGGGAACAGATCGAGCAGCGCGTGGAACGGCGCGGTTTCGCCGACCGGCCGGGCGCCGACCTCGACCGGACTGAATGCCGGCGAGGGGGGCGATTGACGCAGCAGGTTGGCCAGAATCATGGTGCCTCACGCCTTCTCGTCAGATGTCGGATACCTGCTGCGCGCCGCCCGCCGCATCGCGCTGCCGCGTGGCACGGGCAGGCACGATCAGTGCACGGCCGAGGCACGCACGCTGACCGCACCACCTTGCCGTCGGTGCCGCGTTCAGGCAGACATCAAGATGCAACGTCCTGATGCGCCACGGCTAGATCACGCCGCGCTCGCGCAGCTGCGCAATCCTCGCCGCGTCGAAGCCCAGTTCGCGCGCGAGCACGCCGTCGGTGTGCTGTCCCAGCGTCGGAGGGGGCACCTCGTACGCGATCGGCGTGGCGGAGAAGCGCATCGGGCTCGCCACCATCGCGACCTTGCCTGCGCTCGGGTGCGCCACCTCGACCTTCATCCCGCGCGCGATGACCTGCGGCTCGGCAAACACCTGCGCCAGATCGTTGATCGGGCCGTTGGGCACGCCGGCGGTCTCGAGCGCCTCGACCCAGTCGCGCGTGTCGCGCGCGGCGAACACCTGATCGAGTTCCGCGGTCAGCGCGGCGCGGTTCACCACCCGCTGCCCGTTGGTCGCGTACCGCGGATCAGCTGCGAGGTCGGGGCGCCGTGCGACCTCGCAGAAGCGACGGAACAGATTGTCGTTGCCGCAGGCGAGGATGATTGCGCCGTCGCGGGTGCGAAACGTCTGATACGGCACGATGTTCGGATGCGTGTTGCCCAGCCGCGGCGGGGCCTCGCCGGTAGCCAGATAGTTCATCGCCTGGTTGGACAGGAAGGCCACCTGCGTGTCGAGCAGCGCCATGTCGATGTACTGGCCGACACCGGCGACCGCGCGGTGCGCGATCGCCGCGCACACGGCGATCGACGCATACATGCCGGTCATGATGTCCACGATCGGCACGCCCACGCGCTGCGGACCGCCGCCGGGCAGATCGTCGCGTTCGCCGGTGACGCTCATCAGCCCGCCCATGCCCTGCGCCATGAAGTCGTAGCCGGGGCGATCCTTGTACGGGCCGGTCTGCCCGAAGCCGGTGATCGAACAGTAGATCAGGCCCGGATTGAGCTTCGACAGATCGTCGTAACCCAGCCCGTAGCGGGCGAGATCGCCGACCTTGTAGTTCTCCAGCAGCACGTCGGCCTTCGCCGCCAGATCGCGCGCGATCTGCTGCGCTTCGGGCTTGCTCAGATCGAGCGTGATCGACTGCTTGCCGCGGTTGGCGCAGACGAAGTACGCCGCCTCGCTGGTGTCGTTGCCGTGCTCGTCCTTGATCCAGGGCGGACCGAACGCACGCGAGTCATCGCCCTTGCCCGGGCGCTCGACCTTGATCACCTGCGCGCCCAGATCGGCGAGGTTCTGCCCGCACCACGGTCCGGCGAGGACGCGGGTGAGATCGAGGACGCGGATGTGCGAGAGCGGACCGGGCATGGCAGGCACCTGTGGCGGGACAGCGACGGCGGGCGCGGGCGGTTGCCGAGCGCGACCGGGCACCCGACCGGCGTCGGATGCTATCACGCGCCCGGTGTGCCTCCTTCCCGCGTGCGGTCCGCGCTGGCCGTGCGGGCGTCGCGTGTGCGTGGCGCGCCCGCATGGCCCCGGCACTGCAGCGAGCGCCGGTTCAGCGCCCGGCGACCATCTGCTCAAGCGCGCTGGCGAAGCCGGCAGCGAACGCCT
>CANGUQ010000242.1 GCA_947456915.1 Betaproteobacteria bacterium | reverse complement strand
TAATGCACCGGTGGTCCGGTGCAGTCCGCGCCGGGCAGGACTTCCAGCGCGATGACCGAACCGCTCCAGATCGAGATGCCCTACCGCGCCTGCGCGCTGGAGCTGTTCGCGCCGGTGGCGGAGCAGCCGTGGGCGATGCTGCTCGACAGCGGATCACATTACGACCGGCCGATGGCACGCTCCGACAGCGTGGTAGCCGAGCCGGTGACCACGCTGGTCACCCGTCGTGCCGTCACCGAGATCGAGCGCGGGCTCGAAGGCGGTCGTCTAGATCTCGCACAGGGCGACCCGCTCGCGCTCGCCCGGCGCGAACTCGCGCGCGCGCAGCTGCACTCGCCGGCCGGATCGGAGTTCCCGTTTCGTGCCGGTGCGCTGGGCTATTTCGGCTACGACCTCGCCCGGCGGCTCGAGCGGCGGTTGCCTGCGCGCGCCGAGGACGATCGCCACTGGCCGGAGCTCGCGCTGGGCATCTACCGCTGGGCTGCGCTCACCGACCATCACCAGCGGCGCAGCGTGCTGCTGTTCGCCGGCGGCGAGGGCGCTGCCGATCCGGACACCGTCGAGCGGCTGCGCGCGCAGTTTGCCGCCCCTGCGGTGCTCGCGCCGTTTGCCGGCGCGGCCAGTCTGCACGAGCTGCGCTCCAACCTCCCGCAGCCCGCCTACGATGCAGCCTTTGCCCGGATCGCCCGCTACATCGACGCCGGGGACGTGTATCAGGTCAATCTCGCGCAGCGCTTCAGTGCCCGGCTCGACGGCGCGCCGCTCGCGCTGTACCGGCAGCTGCGCGAGCGCGCCAGTGCCCCGTGCGGCGCCTGCCTGCAGCTGCCGTTCGGCCACGTGCTGTCGATGTCGCCCGAGCGCTTCCTGCAGTTGCGCGACGGTCGGATCGAGACGCGGCCGATCAAGGGCACGCGCGCGCGCGGGGCCGATGCAGCCGCCGACGCAGCGATCGTCGCCGAACTGCGCGCGAGCGAGAAGGATCGTGCCGAGAACGTGATGATCGTCGATCTGCTGCGCAACGACATCGGCCGCTGCAGCCGTATCGGCAGCGTGCAGGTTCCGCAGCTGTGTGCGGTCGAGAGCTTCGCCCAGCTGCATCATCTGGTGAGCACCGTCACCGGAACGCTCGCACCGGACTGCGACGCCTTCGATCTGCTGCGCGCGTGTTTCCCGGGGGGGTCGATCACCGGTGCGCCGAAGCTGCGAGCGATGCAGATCATCGAGGAGCTCGAGCCGCATCGGCGCGGCGTGTACTGCGGGGCGATCGGCTACGTGGGGTGCGACGGGGCCATGGACCTGAACATCGCCATCCGCACGGCCACCGTGCGCGACGCGCAGGTCGACTACTGGGCCGGAGGCGGCATCGTCGCCGACTCGCAGGCGCGGCTGGAGTACGCCGAGACCCGGACCAAGGCGGCCGGCTTCATCACGCTCGCGCAGGACTGAACGCGCCTCGCGCAGAGCCCCGGCACGCGGCGCCGCTCAGCCGAAACCGACGGCCGCTCGCACCTGCAGCGGCGGGGCGCGCATCGTCAGCGGCTGCGGCCCGGCGATGCCGAAGCCTTGCGCGTAGTCGACGCCGATCTGGCGCAGCCTCGCGAGGATGCGGTCGTTCTCGACGTACTCGGCGATCGTGCGTATGCCCATCACCTGGCCGATCCGGTTGATCGCCTCGACCATCGCGCGGTCGATCGGATCGTCGGCCATGTCCTTGACGAAGCTGCCGTCGATCTTCAGGTAGTCGACCTTCAGGTTCTTCAGATACGCGAACGAGGACATGCCGCTGCCGAAGTCGTCCAGCGCGAAGCTGCAGCCCAGCGCCTTCAGCTCGGCGATGAAGTGAGTGGCCTGCTTCAGGTTGGCGACTGCCGCGGTCTCGGTGATCTCGAAGCACAGCGCGCGCGCGGGAACGCCGGTGGCGCGTATCTGTTCGCGGACGTAGGAGACGAGCGTCTCGTCCGACAGCGAGGTGCCCGACAGATTGATTCCGCACACCGGCAGCGCATCGCCCAGAACCGCCATCTCCGCTGCCAGCCATTCCAGCGTGCGGCGGATGACCCAGCGGTCGATCTGCGGCATCATGTTGTAGCGTTCTGCGGCGGGGATGAACGCCCCTGGCGGTGTCAGCTTGCCCTGCTCGTCGACCAGGCGCAGCAGGATCTCCATGTGCAGCGGGGAGGAGCCCGGGAGGCCGCGTACCGCAACGATCGGCTGCGCGTCCAGTCGCAGCCGGTTCTGCTCGATCGCGGCGGTCAGGCGCGACACCCATTGCATCTCGCCCTTGCGACGGGCGAGCTCGGCGTCGTTCGGGTGGTACACGTGCACGCGGTTGCGGCCGCGCTCCTTTGCCGCGTAGCAGGCGGCATCGGCAGCCGAGAGCAGCGCGGCCGAGTCGCCCGAGGTCTCGTCGATCATCACCAGGCCGACCGACACGCCGATCGAGAAGCTCTTGCCTTCCCAGGTGAAGCGGTGGTCGCGCACCGATTCGACCAGCGCGTTCGCCGCGCGTCGCGCCTGCTCCGGCGGACAGTCCTCCAGGAGCAGGCCGAACTCGTCGCCGCCCAGTCGGGCCATAGAGTCGCGCGCGCGCATGTGCTCGTGCAGTCGCGCCGAGAGCTGGCGCAGCAGCTGGTCGCCGGCCGCGTGGCCGCAGGTGTCGTTGACTACCTTGAACTGGTCGAGATCCAGGTAGGCGAGTGCGTGGACCGCGGGCTGCTCGTGCACCGAGTTGAGCACGCGAGTGAGACGGCGCTCGAACTCGGCGCGGTTGATCAGACCGGTCAGGGCGTCGTGCGTGGCCTGATAGGACACCTGCTGCGCGATCTTGCGCTGCTGGGTGACGTCGTGCAGTACCACCACGACGCCGGTGATGCCGCCCTTGTTGTCGCGCAGGGGGGCAGCCGAGGCATCGATGTAGAGCTCGGTGCGGTCGGCACGCTGCAGGACGTGCTGGTCGTTGAGTTCGACCAGCGCGTTACGCAGCAGGCAGTCGCCGACCAGATCGAGCGGCTGCGATCGCTGGACCTCGTGCGCGATCATGCACAGAGCCTTGAACGGCCGACCCGCTGCCTGCGCGGCCTGTGCGCCGAGCAGCGTCTCGGCCACCGGATTCAGGTACTCGACGCGGCCCTCGGCATCGGTGGTGATGACCGCATCGCCGATCGAGGCGAGCGTCACCTCGACGCGCCGTTTCTCGCGGCGCAGCGCCTCTTCGGTACGCTTCAGATCGGTGATATCCATGAACGCCGCGACCGCGCCGGTGGCCTTGCCCTCCTTGTCGAGCAGCGGTGTCGCGTTGCCATAGATGGTGCGTACGCGGCCGTCCCTGAACACGAGCTGCTGCTCGAAGTCACGCACGTCGATGCCCAGGCCGGCCGCCACCTGCATCGGCAGCTCGTAGGGCGCGATCTCGACGTGGTCCTTGAACACCCGTGCGTCCACCGGGAACAGTTCGCGCGAATCCGGATCGCCGGTGGAGGCGGCGGTCGCGTCGAGCAGTTCGTAGGAGGCGAAGTTGCCGGTGACCCGGGAGCCCTGGGGGTCGTGCGCGATCCACACCGCCGCCGGCACGGCATTGAGTACCGCTGCCAGCTCCGCGGCCTTGGCGCGTTCCCGCTGCTCGCTGTCGATCAGCGCGCTCTGCGCGCGTTTGCGCTCGGTGATGTCGCGCACGATGCCCTGCAGGAGCACCTCGCCGCCGAGTTCGATGCGCGACAGTGATACCTCCGCCTCGAACAGCGTGCCGTCGGCGCGCCGGAACTGCCACTCGAATCCCGGCGCGGAGCCGCTCAGCGCCTGGGCGCGGAATGCCGCCAGCCCGCGTATCGAGTCGCTGCCGTCGGCTTGCAGCGGTGGCATCAGTGTCGTGCGCGGTCGTCCGATCAGGGCGTCACGCGCGTGACCGAACACCTGAGTGGCGCGTGCATTGCAGTCGACAATCAGATCGTCTCCGCTGGCGTCTTCGGCGTCCACGTGCAGCAGCAGGATCGCGTCGTGCGCCTGATCGAACAGCGTGCGGAACTTGCGCTCGCTATCGGCGAGCGCGCGCTCGGCGAGCACGCGCTCGGTGATGTCCTGCATCGTGCCGATCAGGCCGAGCACCTGCCCGTTCTCGTCACGGCGCAGCTGGGCGCGCGAGGCCACGTGGCGTTCGCGTCCGTCGGGCAGCAGCACCCGGTATTCGACATCGATTTCGCCGCCGTCGCGCAGCACCCGAGCACGCTCGGCGAGCACCCGCTCGCGGTCTTCCGGATGAACGAAATGCGGCGAGGCGGAGATGGTCGGCGTGAAGGTCGAGGGCGACAGCCCGAAGAGCCGGTAGATTTCGTCGGACCACCTGACCGTGCCGCGCACCAGATCGGTGTGCCAACTGCCCAGGCCGCCCACCCGCTGCGCGAGCAGCAGCGTGGTTTCGCTCTCGCGCAGGTCCGCTTCGACCTGGCGGCGCTCGGTCTCTCGCCGCTCAAGCGAGGCGGTCATCTGATCGAAGGCGTGCGACAGCTGCTGCAGTTCAGCCGCGCCGCTGGTGAGCGCGCTGCGCGCGGACAGGTCGCCGCCCGCCACGCGCCGCGACACGGCGACCAGCTGATTCACCTGGCGCAGCAGCAGCAGGTGCAGACCCACCCACGCCGCCGCCGTGGACAGCACTGCAAGCAGCGCGAGTACGCCGAGGTTGGTCCGCAGCTGATCGCTCATGCGCTGCATCGCTTCTTCCACCGGCATGCCGACCGCCAGATGGGCACTGCCGTTCAGGGGGTCGAGCGGCAGCGATGCGTACATGCGACCGATTCCATCGCTGTCGGTCGCAGCCAGCGTGTACGGGCCGAGCGCGTGCGTGTCGATCCGGAGTCGTGGAGCCAGCGCCCAGCGCGAGCCGGCGCGCTCGATCTGCGGGTGAAACGCGATCAGCCGGTCCGAGGCGTCAAACAGCGCGAGCGTCGCGCTGCCGGGCAGCCGGCTGTTGATGGCGACCTTGCTCAGCAGCCGAAGGTCGACCGTGGCATAGATCACCGCGCGCGGCGTGCCTTCGATGTTCTCCATCGCGAGCGCGTAGACGAGTTGGTGGGGTTCCGTCTCGCTCCGCCCCTCGAAGTCGGCGATCACCAGCCGGCGACCGTTGACGGCGGCCTCGAACCAGCTGTGCCCGGCGACGCTCTGCGGCGCGCCCGCGGACTGGCCGCCCGCTGCCAATTGGCGGACAGTCGATGCACCGCACAGGACTTGCCCGTTGCGGGCGGCCACCCCGAGCGATGTGTAGGACTGGTCCTCCCGCAGCAGGCTGTCGAGAAATATCGTGCACGGCTCGCCTCCGGCCACGACCTGCGGCGCGCTGCCGAGCGCGCGCAGCAGCTGACGGGCATTCTCGGCCCTCACCTCCTGATCGCGCAGTGCCAGCAGCAGTACGTGACTGGTCTCGCGCTGCAGTTCGGTGAGTACGGTCTGCCGCTGCTGCACGTAGGTGTAGGACAGCAGACAGAGCACGGGCAGCGCGGCCAGCAGCAGGATCCCGATGAAGCGCGTGCGCAGGCCGCCTGCCTTGATCCGTGGCAGATCGAAGCGAGTTCGCGCGCTGATCGCGCTGGGCTTCGGTTGGGGCATCGGGGAAAGCGGCTTGGTGCAGGACGGTACGTGGACGAGCGGGCGCGGCGCAGAAACCCATGCACCCTACGCTTTAACGGCGCGTGCGGACCGATCTGAAGACCCGATTGTGATTGGAGCAATCCACGAAAATCCCTCCGAATCAGTGGGTTGCGTACCGTGCTATCCTCCTCGGAGTTTTCCGGCGCCGCGGCGCCCACCTCTGGAGCGCTGATGCCTACCGTAGAACTGAGCGACACCAACTTCGAGCAGGCGGTCACCGGCAATGCCATCGTGATCGTGGACTTCTGGGCGCCGTGGTGCGGCCCGTGCAGGCAGTTCGCGCCGGTGTTCGAGGCGGCCTCCGACCGCCACCCGGATATCCTGTTCGCCAAGGTCAACTCCGACGACGAGCAGGAGCTCGCTGCCCAGTTCGGGATCCGGTCGATCCCGACACTGATGGTGTTTCGCGAGCAGGTGATCCTGTTCAGCGAGGCGGGGGCGCTGCCCGCGCCGCAGCTGGACGCGCTGATCGAGCAGGTGCGAGCGATCGACATGGCGAAGGTGCACAGCGAGATCGCGGCGCGCGACG
>CANGUQ010000241.1 GCA_947456915.1 Betaproteobacteria bacterium | reverse complement strand
TGTTCATCCAGCGCCCGGTCGCGACCTCGCTCGCGATGCTGGCGATCCTGCTGTCCGGGTTGCTCGCCTGGCGCCTGCTGCCGCTGTCGGCGCTGCCGCAGGTGGACTATCCGACCATCCAGGTGGTCACGCTCTATCCGGGCGCCAGTCCCGACATCGTCGCCTCGGTGATCACCGCACCCCTGGAGCGTCAGTTCGGCCAGATGCCGGGGCTGGACGAAATGGCGTCGAACAGTTCCGGCGGCGCCTCGGTGATCACGCTGCGCTTCGCGCTGACGCTCGGGCTGGACGTGGCCGAACAGCAGGTGCAGGCGGCGATCAACGCGGCGTCGAATCTGCTGCCCGCGGACCTGCCGGCGCCGCCGATCTACAGCAAGGTGAATCCGGCAGACACGCCGATCATCACGCTGGCGGTGTCCTCCCCGACGCTGCCGCCGCCGCGCGTACGCGACCTGATCGAGACACGCCTCGCGCAGCGCCTCGCGCAGGTTCCCGGCGTCGGTCTGGTCACGCTCTCCGGCGGGCAGCGCCCGGCAGTGAGGGTGCGCCTCAATCCGCGCGCCCTCGCCGCCTACCGGCTCAATCTGGACGACGTGCGCGCGGCGATCGCCGCGTGGAACGTGAATCAGCCCAAGGGCAGCTTCGACGGACCACTCGAGGCGTCCACGATCGACGCCAACGACCAGTTGCGCAGTGCCGACGAGTACCGCAGCCTGATCCTCGCCTTCCGCAACGGCGCCCCGGTGCGGCTCGCCGACGTGGCACAGATCGTCGACGGCGCGGAGAACGTCAAGCTCGCCGCGTGGAGCGGATCGCTGCCCGCGATCATCGTGTCGGTGCAGCGCCAGCCCGGCGCCAACGTGATCCAGGTCGTGGACGCGGTGAAGGCGCTGCTGCCGCAGCTCACGCAGGGGCTGCCCGGCGCCATCGACGTGGCGGTGATGACCGACCGCACGGTCACCATCCGCGCAGCGATCGAGGACACGCAGTTCGAACTCATGCTGGCCGTCGTGCTGGTGGTGGTGGCGATCTTCGTGTTCCTGCGCAGCCTGCCGGCGACGCTGATCCCCAGCCTCGCCGTGCCGCTGTCGCTGGTGGGCACCTTCGGCGTGATGTACCTGGCGGGCTTCTCGATCAACAACCTCACGCTGATGGCGCTCACCATCGCCACCGGCTTCGTCGTCGACGACGCGATCGTGATGATCGAGAACATCGCCCGCCACGTCGAGGAGGGGATGACGCCGATGCAGGCCGCGCTGAAGGGATCGGCCGAGATCGGCTTCACCATCGTCTCCCTCACCTTCTCGCTGATCGCGGTGCTCATTCCGCTGCTGTTCATGGGCGACGTCGTCGGGCGCCTGTTCCGCGAGTTCGCGATCACGCTGGCCGTGGCGATCCTGATCTCGGCGGTGGTCTCGCTCACCCTCACGCCGATGCTGTGTGCGCGGCTGCTGCGCCCGCGCGGCGAGCACCCGCCGGGACGGCTGTTCACCGCCAGCGAGCGCGCGTTCGACGCGCTGATCGCCGGCTACGGGCGCTTGCTGCGGGTGGTGCTCGATCACCAGGTGGCGACGCTGCTGGTGGCGCTGGCCACCCTCGTGATCACCGTGCTGCTGTGGCTCGCGGTGCCCAAGGGCTTCTTCCCGTCGCAGGACACCGGCCTGCTGCAGGGCGTGACCGAGGCGCCCGCCTCGGTGTCGTTCGAGGCGATGGCGCAGCGCTCGCAGCGGCTCGCGGCCGTACTCGAGCAGGATCCTGCGGTGGCGAGCCTCACCAGCTACATCGGCGTGGACGGCGCCAACGCGACGCTCAACGTCGGACGCGTGCTGGTGAACCTGAAGCCGCTCGCCGAGCGCGGCGAGCGCGCACCGGAAATCATCGCGCGGCTGCAGAAGAAGGCGCAGGAGGTCGACGGCATCCGGCTGTGGCTGCAGCCGGTGCAGGACCTGTCGATCGACGACCGCATCGCGAAGTCGCCCTATCAGCTCACGCTGCAGGACACCGATTTCGCCCGCATCGCGCAGTGGGTGCCGCGCCTGACCGAGCGCATCCGCGCGCTGCCGCAGATCGCCGAGGTCAACAACGACCTGCAGAACGCCGGGCTGCAGGCCTGGGTCGAGATCGACCGTGACACGGCCGGTCGGCTCGGGCTCTCCGTCCAGCAGGTGAGCAACGCGCTGTACAACGCCTTCGGGCAGCGGCTGGTGTCGACGATCTTCACCCAGTCGAACCAGTACCGGGTCGTGCTCGAGGCCGATCCGCAGTTCACCCGCGGGCTGGCCGGGCTCGCCTCGATCCACCTCGTGCAGCCCGGCGGGGGGGCGCTGCCGCTGTCGACCATCGCCACCGTCTCCGAGCGCGAGGCGCCGCTGCTGCGCTCGCGGCTGTCGCAGTTTCCGGCAGCGACGATTTCGTTCGCGGTGGCCCCGGGGCACTCGCTGGGCGAAGCGGTGCAGGCGATCCGCGACGCGCAGGCCGAACTGGGCCTGCCGGCGAGCATGCTGTCCGGGTTCCAGGGCGCCGCGCGCGCGTTCGAGGCATCCCTCGCCAACACGCTGCTGCTGGTACTGGCGGCGATCGTCACGATGTACATCGTGCTCGGCGTGCTCTACGAGAGCTTCGTGCACCCCATCACCATCCTGTCGACGCTGCCCTCGGCCGCCATCGGCGCGCTGGCCGCGCTGATGCTGGCCGGGTCCGAGCTGTCGATCATCGCGGTGATCGGCATCATCCTGCTGATCGGCATCGTCAAGAAGAACGCGATCCTCATGATCGACTTCGCGCTGGACGCCGAGCGCACGCAGGGACTGTCCCCGCGCGAGGCGATCCATCAGGCCTGCCTGCTGCGCTTCCGGCCGATCATGATGACCACCTTCGCGGCGCTGTTCGCCGCGCTGCCGCTGATGCTGGGCACCGGCATGGGCTCGGAACTGCGCAATCCGCTCGGCATCGTGCTGGTCGGCGGCCTGCTGGCGAGCCAGCTGCTCACGCTGTTCACCACGCCGGTGATCTACCTGATGTTCGATCGCATCGCACCGACGCGTCGCCCGGGCCCGGGCGACGAGGCGCAGCAGGCGGCAGCACACTGAGATGAATCTCTCCGCCCCGTTCATCGCCCGCCCGATCGCAACCACGCTGCTCACGCTGGCAGTGCTGCTCACCGGCTGGGCCGGCTTCACCCAGCTGCCGGTGTCGCCGCTGCCGCAGGTGGACTTCCCGACGATACTGGTCACCGCCAGTCTTCCCGGGGCGAGCCCGGAGACGATGGCCGCCACCGTGGCCACACCGCTGGAGCGAACGCTCGGCCAGATCGCCGGGGTGACCGAGATCACCTCGCAGAGCTCGCTCGGCTCCACCCGCATCACCCTGCAGTTCGACCTGTCGCGCGACATCTACAGCGCCGGCAACGACGTGCAGGCTGGCATCAACGCCGCGCGCGCGCTGCTGCCCAGCGCACTGCCGAACAATCCGACCTGGCGCAAGGTGAACCCCGCGGACGCGCCGATCATGATCCTGGCGCTGACCTCGCCGACCCAGTCGCGCGGCCAGATGTATGACGTGGCCTCGACCCTGCTCGCGCAACGCCTGTCGCAGGTCGACGGCGTCGGACTGGTCACCGTCGGCGGCAGCGCGCTGCCGGCGGTGCGCGTCGAGCTCAATCCGGACGTGCTCGCCCGCCTTGCGCTGTCCACCGAGGAGGTGCGCACGGCGATCGCCGGCGCCAACGCGAACCGGCCCAAGGGCGCCGTCGAGGACGCGACGCGCAGCTGGCAGATCGCGGCGAACGACCAGGCGATGACCGCGGCCGACTATCTGCCGCTGATCGTCGCCGTGCGCAACGGCGCCGCCGTGCGGCTCTCGGACGTGGCCGAAGTGCGCGACTCGGTGCAGGACGTGCGCAACGCGGGGCTCGCCAACGGCCGACCGGCGGTGCTGCTGATCATCAACCGCGCGCCCAACGCCAACATCATCGACACCGTCGACCGCATCACCGCCCTGCTCCCGCTGCTGCGCGCCTCGATCCCCGGATCGATCCAGCTCGACGTGGTGCTCGATCGCACGCCGACCATCCGCGCCTCGCTGCGCGAAGTCGAGCGCGCGCTGGCGATCTCGATCGCGCTGGTGATCATCGTCGTGTTCCTGTTCCTCGGCGACTGGCGCGCGACGCTGATCCCGGCGGTCGCCGTGCCGGTGTCGCTGGGGGGCACGCTGGCGGTGATGTACCTGCTCGACTTCTCGCTCAACAACCTGTCGCTGATGGCGCTGACGATCGCCACCGGCTTCGTCGTCGACGATGCGATCGTCGTGCTGGAGAACACCACCCGCCACGTCGAGGAGGGGATGAAGCCGCTCAGGGCCGCGCTGGTCGGCGCATCCGAGGTCGGGTTCACCGTGCTGTCGATGACCCTGTCGCTGGTCGCCGTGTTCATTCCGATCCTGTTCATGGGCGGCATCGTCGGCCGGCTGTTTCGCGAGTTCGCGGTGACGCTGTCGGTGGCGGTGCTGGTATCGCTGGCGGTCTCGCTGACGACGACGCCGATGCTCTGCGCGAAGCTGCTGCGCGAGCGCTCGCGCGAGCTGGCTTCGCCGCCGCGGCGCGGGCTGCCCGTGCGCGCGGCGCGCCGCCTGTGGCAGTCGGTGGTCGAGGGCTACGCGGCGAGCCTGAGGTGGGTGCTCGACCACGCCTGGGTCATCCTGCTCATCCTGCTGGCGACGATCGCGCTCAACGTGCACCTGTACCGGATCGTGCCCAAGGGGTTCTTCCCGCAGCAGGACACCGGGCGCATCTCGGGCTTCATCCAGGCCGACCAGGGCATCTCCTTCCAGTCGATGGAGCAGAAGCTCGCGCGCTTCATCGACATCGTCGGGCGCGATCCGGCGGTGGCCGCCGCGGTGGGCTTCACCGGCGGCGGGCAGCGCAACACCGGCTTCATGTTCATCACGCTCAAGCCGCTTGCCGAGCGCGACGGCCTGAGCTCGGACCAGGTGATTGCGCGGCTGCGGCCGCAGACCGCGCGCGAACCGGGTGCACGGCTGTTCCTGCAGGCGGTGCAGGACATCCGCATCGGCGGACGCTCGGGCGGCGCGCAGTACCAGTACACGCTGCAGGCCGACGAGCTCGCGCTGCTGCGCACCTGGGAGGCCCGGGTGCGCCGCGCACTGTCGGAACTGCCGCAGCTCGCCGACGTGAACACCGACACCCAGGATCGCGGCGAACAGATCGCCATCACCGTAGACCGCGATGCCGCCGCCCGGCTGGGCCTGGACATGCGGCGCATCACCGCTTCGCTCAACAATGCGTTCGGCCAGCGCCAGGTGTCGGTGATCTACAACCCGCTCAACCAGTATCGCGTGGTGATGGAGTCCGCGCCGCGCTTCCTGCAGAGCCCGCAGACACTCGAGGCGTTCGTGTTCACCACCGCCGACGGGCGCTCGGTACCGCTGCCGGCGATCGCCGCCTTCGCGCCGGCGAACACGCCACTGGCGGTCAATCACCAGAGCGGCTTCGCCGCCTCGACGCTGTCGTTCAATCTGCCGATCGGGGTGTCGCTGTCCGATGCGCGCAGCGCGATCGACGGCGCGCTCGCGCGCATCGGCGCACCCTCCTCGCTGCACGGCAGCTTCCAGGGCACCGCGCGCGCGTTCACGCGCTCGATGGAGAGCCAGCCGTGGCTGATCCTCGCCGCCTTCGTCGCGATGTACATCGTGCTGGGCATCCTGTACGAGAGCACGCTGCACCCGGTCACCCTCCTGTCGACGCTGCCCTCGGCTGGCGTGGGCGCACTGCTCGCGCTGATGATCGCGCAGATCGAGTTCAACATCATCGCGATGATCGGCGTGCTGCTGCTGATCGGCATCGTCAAGAAGAACGCGATCATGATGGTCGACTTCGCGCTGGCCGCCGAGCGCGACCGCGGCCTCGGCCCGCGCGCAGCGATCGAGGAAGCCTGCCGTCAACGCCTGCGGCCGATCCTGATGACCACGCTCGCCGCGCTGTTCGGCGCGCTGCCGCTCGCGCTGGGCAGCGGTGACGGCGCGGAACTGCGCCAGCCGCTGGGCATCGCCATCGTCGGCGGTCTGGCGGTGAGCCAGGTGCTGACGCTGTACACGACACCGGTGGTCTACCTGCTGTTCGACCGGATGCGCCACTTCGTACTGCGCCGGCGCGCGTCGCTGGAGGTTCCCGCTTGAAGCAACGTCGCCC
>CANGUQ010000240.1 GCA_947456915.1 Betaproteobacteria bacterium | reverse complement strand
TGGACTCTGGCGCCTCGGACGTGAAGATTCCGGCCGATGTGATGCGTCGGCTGCTGGCCGCAGGCGTGGTCAGTGCGTCGGACTTCCTCGGGCGGCGCGTCTACGTGATCGCCAACGGCGCACGCATCGAGGCCGACGTCTATCGGCTGCGCACGCTGCGCGTCGGCGACCGGGTAGTCGAGGACGTGACCGCCGGCGTCGGCCCGCAGGGCAGCCCGTTCCTGCTCGGGCAGAGCTTCCTGCGCCGGCTGCGCGGCTGGTCGATCGACAACGCCACCGAGCAGCTGATCGTGGAGTGAGCGGCAGGCGGAAGTGGTGCGGCGGGGCGGCGGAGCAGGTCGCAGTACGCTGCCGCCTCAGGTGCCGATGCGACCGCCATCGGCCTTGCTGATCACCACCGTCGCCGAGCGAGGCCGGCCGCCCGACGGTCCGTCCGGCCACACGCTCACCGCACGCGGGTTGGCCGGATCGCTGCGATCGCCGGCTGGCTCGCCCGGGTGCTGGATGTTGACGAACAGCGAGCGGCCGTCGGGCGACATCACACAGCCGGTCACCTCGCAACCGTTGGGACCGGTGAGGAAGCGCTTCGTCTCGCGCGTCACCACGTCGGCGACCAGCATCTGGTTGTTGCCCATGGTCTTGTAGTCGGTCCGGTTGAGGTTCGTGGTCGACACGTCGGTCTGGATCCACAGGTATCCGCTCGGGTCGAACCACAGGCCGTCCGGGCTGCCGTACATGTCGCCCTTGACGTTGCCGCGCTGGGTCGGATCCTCCGCCTGCGGGTCGCCCCCCAGTGCAAAGATGTCCCACTGGAAGCGGGTCGATGCGGGGTCGCGCCGTTCCTCGCGCCAGCGGACGATGTGGCCGAACACGTTGCGCGCACGCGGATTGGCGGCGTCGGTGCCCGGCCGGCCCGGCGCACCCCGCAGCGGGTTGTTGGTGAGCGTCATGTAGGCCTCGAGGGTGCGCGGGTGCACGGCACCCCACTCGGGCCGGTCCATGCGCGTGGCGCCCGCGCGATCGGCGGCCTCGCGCGTGCGAATCAGCACGTCGGCCTGATCGACGAAGCCGTTCTCCGCCGTCAGTCCGTTCATGCCGTGCACGAGTGCCAGCCAGTCGCCGCTGCCGTCGCCGTGGAAGCGGGCGACGTACAGCGTCCCGTGGTCGAGAAGGTTGCGGTTGGCGCTGCGGTCGCTCGGGTTCCACGGATCGCGGGTGACGAACTTGTAGATGTATTCGAACACCTCGTCGTCGCCCATGTAGAAGGTGAGGCGCCGATCGGGACCGACCGACAGCATCGCGCCCTCGTGCTTGAAGCGGCCGAGCGCCGTTCGCTTGACCGGTCGTGCCTGCGGTTCGTAGGGGTCGATCTCCACCACCCAGCCGCACCGATTGGCCTCGTTGGGCTCCTTCGCCAGATCGAAGCGGGCGTCGTGCTCATGCCAGCGCAGACTGCTCTTCGCGTTTACGCCGTAGCGGCGCAGCGGCTGCGGCACCTGCCCGTCGCTCGCGGCGAAATACAGGTTCCAGTTCTCCTCGCAGGTCAGATAGGTGCCCCACGGCGTGAGTCCGCCGGCGCAGTTGTTGAACGTGCCGCGAGCGAGCACGCCCTGCGGGTCGTACGAGGTGCGCATCGCTGGCACGCCGGCGGCGGGGCCGGAGATCGTCATCGGCGTTGCAGCGGTGATGCGCCGCGCGTACGGCGACGGACGGACCACCTGCCACCGATCGCCGGTGTTCGCCACCTCGATCACCGACACGCCGTGGGCGGCCTGCGACTTGGCGACCTTCTCCGCCGTCCACGTGCGCATGCCGTCGGTGTGCAGCAGCCCGTCGTCGGTGTACTCGTGATTGATTGCGAGCAGCGCGCGCCGGGAACTGGTCGAGCCGTAGGGCAGCGGGTAGTACTCGATCGCGTCGTGGTGCATGCCCGCCTGCAGCAGCTGGTCGGCGGCGCTGTTCGAGGCGTCGGGCCGGAATGCCGGTGCCCCCTGCGGCGAGCCGATCGGGTCGCCCCAGGCGAACAGCACCTGCGCGCGGTAGCCTGCAGGCACGCGCACCGTATCCTCGCGCGACGGGCTGATCGCGCCAAAGCTCAGTGCCTCGGGCCCCTGCCAGCGGGTGCCGCTCGAGGTCGCGCACCCGGCAAAGGGCAGCGTCGCGAATGCGCCCGCCACTGCGCCGGCGAGCAGTTCCCGGCGCGAGAGCTTGCAGTCCGGAAGGTCGAACAGGTACGGATTGCCGCTGCGGTTGCTCTGACTGTCGTCGCTGGCGAAGGGCACGGGCGGATTCCTGGATCGAACGCGGTGCCGTGATTCTGGCGGCGGTCGGTGACAACGCGATGACGGCCGCGCGTGTCCGGGGAGGCAGCAGAGCCGGTGCGCCCGGGCGCGGCGGGCAGCGGGACGCAGGTGCCGATCGGCGCGGGACTGCGCTACAATCGCTGCCTTGCAGGCGCGTAGCTCAGCTGGTTAGAGCACCACCTTGACATGGTGGGGGTCGTTGGTTCGAGTCCAATCGCGCCTACCAGTTTCCGTGCCGTGTCCGCCGTGGCTCCGTCAGTGGAGGGCGGCCCGGCTGCCGTGACCGGACGTCACTCACGTCTGCAGTGCGGCTGTTGCGGCAGCGCCGCGGCATCGGTCGCGGCGCTGCGTCAGCCACGGCGCAGAATCCGCGAGTACGAGCGAAGCCGCACCCTGTCCGCGAATTTCGTCCCCGCCGAGCCGCTCCGGCGGCAGGGGCTGACGCTGCATCGGATTGGCCCCAGTGCGGCTCGACCGCACCCTCTTCCGCCTCTCCGGGACCTCAGTTCATGCCTGACATCCGCCTTCCCGATGGTTCGGTGCGCCACTTCGATGCACCGGTGACGGTCGCCGAGGTCGCACTGAGCATCGGTGCCGGGCTCGCCCGCGCGGCCCTGGCCGGGCGCGTCGACGGCAGGCTGGTCGACACGTCGTTTTGCATCGAGGCCGATGCGCAACTGGCGATCGTCACCGATCGGGACGCCGATGGGGTGGACATCATCCGCCACTCGACCGCGCACCTTCTCGCCTATGCGGTGAAGGAGCTGTTTCCGGACGCACAGGTCACCATCGGGCCGGTGATCGACAACGGCTTCTACTACGACTTCTCGTACCGGCGGCCGTTCACGCCCGACGATCTGGCGGCGATCGAGAAGCGCATGGTCGAGCTGGCGAAGCGCGACCTTCCGGTCATCCGCGAGGAGATGCCGCGCGACGAGGCGGTGGCGTTCTTCAGGAATCTCGGCGAGCACTACAAGGCGGAGATCATCGCGAGCATTCCGTCGAACGAGCCGATCTCGCTGTACCGGGAAGGCGACTTCGTCGACCTGTGCCGCGGTCCGCACGTGCCCTCGACCGGCAGGCTCAAGGTGTTCAAGCTGATGAAGCTCGCCGGCGCGTACTGGCGCGGCGACGCGAAGAACGAGATGCTTCAGCGCATCTACGGCACCGCCTGGGCGAAGAAGGAGGATCAGGACGCCTACCTGCATCAGCTGGAGGAGGCTGAGAAGCGCGACCACCGGCGGCTGGGGCGCCAGCTCGATCTGTTCCACATGCAGGACGAGGCGCCCGGGATGGTGTTCTGGCACGCCCGGGGGTGGACCATCTGGCAGGAGATCGAGCAGTACATGCGGCGCGTGCTCGACCAGGCCGGCTACCGCGAGGTGAAGACCCCGCTGGTGATGGATCGCGTGCTGTGGGAGAAGTCCGGGCACTGGGAAAACTACCGCGAGCACATGTTCACCACCGAGTCGGAGAACCGCGACTACGCGGTCAAGCCGATGAACTGCCCGGGGCATGTGCAGATCTTCAATCACGGCCTGCGCAGCTACCGCGAGTTGCCGCTGCGGCTGGCCGAGTTCGGTTCGTGCCATCGCAACGAGCCGTCGGGGGCGCTGCACGGCCTGATGCGGGTGCGCGGCTTCGTGCAGGACGACGCGCACATCTTCTGCACCGAGGAGCAGGTACAGGGCGAGGCCGGCCGCTTCATCGAGCTGCTGCAGAAGGTGTATGCCGATTTCGGATTCACCGATATCCTGATCAAGCTGTCGACGCGGCCGGCGAAGCGCATCGGCTCGGACGAGGCGTGGGACCGGGCGGAGGCGGCGCTCGCTGCCGCGCTCGATGCGAAGGGCCTCGCGTGGGAGGCCAATCCGGGCGAGGGTGCGTTCTACGGGCCGAAGATCGAGTTCTCGCTGAAGGACTCGATCGCCCGCGTGTGGCAGTGCGGAACGCTGCAGCTCGATTTCGCCCTGCCGGGGCGGCTGGGTGCGGAGTACGTCGCCGAGGACAACAGCCGCAAGGTGCCGGTGATGCTGCACCGGGCGGTACTCGGCTCGCTCGAGCGCTTCATCGGCATCCTGATCGAGAACCACGCCGGGGCGATGCCGCTGTGGCTATCCCCCGTGCAGGCGGTGGTGCTCAACATCAGCGAGCACCAGGCCGGATACGCGACACAGGTGATGGAACGTCTGCGTCAGGCCGGGGTACGTGCCGACTGTGACTTGAGGAACGAGAAAATAACCTATAAGATTCGGGAACATAGCATCGGCAAGGTGCCCTACCAGCTCGTCGTCGGCGAGAAAGAGGTTGCCGCCGGCGCCGTGGCAGTGCGCGCACGCGGGAACAGGGATCTCGGTGCGCTGCCGGTCGATCGGGTGATCGAACTGCTGCGTGCGGAAATCGACGCGAAGGCAGTGGGCGAAGCAGCAGCGACGGGGTCTGCCTAGGCGCATACTCCGCTGATCAGGGCGGGCTGTGGCTGCGTTGCAGCCCGCGTGCAGTGAGTGGGGCCGATGACACGTCGCTCCGGCGGCGCCGGGTGCCGTGCGCGGTCTTCCTGTTTCCAACGAACCGAATGAGGTGCAGGCATCGCTCAGGACAAGGAAGCGCGGATCAACGGCGAGATCACCGCTCAGGAAGTGCGGCTGGTCGGGATCGAAAGCGAACCGCTCGGTATCGTAAGCCTGGCGAGAGCCATGGCAATGGCCGAGGAGGCGGAAGTCGATCTGGTGGAGATCGCGCCCACGGCACAGCCGCCGGTCTGCCGGTTGATGGACTTCGGCAAGTTCAAGTATCGCGAGAGCAAGAAGAAGCACGAAGCCAAGCTCAAGCAGAAGCAGATCCAGGTCAAGGAAGTGAAGTTCCGCCCCGGCACCGACGAGGGCGACTACCTGATCAAGCTGCGCAACCTGAACCGCTTCCTCACCGAAGGCGACAAGGCGAAGATCACACTGCGGTTCCGCGGTCGCGAGATGGCGCACCAGGAGTTCGGCGTCAAGCTGCTCCAGCGCATCCAGGCCGACCTCGCGGAGCTCGGTACGGTCGAACAGTTTCCGAAGCTCGAGGGGCGTCAGATGATCATGGTGATCGCCCCGAAGAAGCGCTGACACCGCGCCCGGCGGTGGCAGTGCGGTCCGGCGGGGATGCCCCGGGCCGGTTCGGTGCAGGGCAGGCGGCACACGCGGGCGTTTGCGTGTGCAACCGGCGGTTCACCGCCGGGCGGCAGACGCGGGCTCGACGAGGCGCGCGGCACGCCGCGGTGGTGGACACACAAGTGGACGGCAGGCTCCTTAAGCGTTCCCCGATCGGGGATCCGCCCGCCGACCATGCGACAACAGAGGTGGCGACATGCCCAAGATGAAGACGAAGAAAGGCGCGGCCAAGCGGTTCAAGGCCCGCGGCAGTGGCAGCATCAAGCGAAGCAAGGCGTTCCTGCGCCACATCCTCACCAAGAAGACCACCAAGCGCAAGCGCGGTCTTCGCGGCACGTTGACCATCGACGCGACGAACGAGAACTCGGTTCGCGCGATGATGCCCTACGCATAAGGAGGCTTCGCCATGCCACGCGTCAAACGCGGCGTAACCGCCCGCGCACGTCACAAGAAAGTCCTCGAACAGGCCAAGGGTTTCCGCGGCCGCCGCAAGAGCGTCTACCGCATCGCCAAGGAAGCGGTGATGAAGGCGGGGCAGTACGCCTACCGCGATCGTCGCCAGCGCAAGCGCCAGTTCCGGGTACTGTGGATCGCGCGTATCAACGCGGCCGCACGCGAGTGCGGGCTGACCTACAGCGTGTTCATGAACGGCCTGAAGCGCGCCTCGATCGAGATCGACCGCAAGGTGCTCGCCGATCTGGCAGTGGTGGACAAGGCTGCGTTCGCCGGGCTGGCCGCCCACGCGCGCGCCGCCCTGCCGCCGGGCACGCGCGGCGCCT
>CANGUQ010000239.1 GCA_947456915.1 Betaproteobacteria bacterium | reverse complement strand
TTCAGATCGATCAGGTGCTCGGGCGCGAGCAGCCGGAAGTTGAGCATCGGCATCAGTGACTGGCCGCCGGCGAGCAGCCGCGGCGAAGGCAGCGTCGCCGCCAGTTGCAGCGCCTCGTCGAGCGTGCGCGGGGCGTGGTAGCGGAAGCGGGGCGCCTTCATCGTCGATCCCCTGTCACCGGTGTACTCCTGTTCGCTGCCCGCAGAGCGGGCGGGGGACCAGGCGGCACGCGCACGCGCGTCGCCCGCGCCTCGACGCACGTTCGCTCACCAGGTCCGATGCTGCCCATGCGCCGCTTCGTGTGGTCGGACATCGCCGCCTCTTCACTCGGGTTTGATGCTGGCGGCGACGGCCACCCGCCGGTTGCGCTCGATGTCGGCGGCGAGCAGCCTGCGGGTGTCGGCAGCCGACCTGAAGAACGGGTCCAGCCCCGAGGCGGACATGCGCTTCTGCAGTTCCGGATCCTGCAGCACCAGCCGGACGTCGTTCTCGATGCGCGCGATCACGGCATCGGGCGTCGCTCGCGGCGCGAGAAAGCCGTAGTAGTTGTCCACCGCATAGCCCCTGAGCTCGGCGATACCCGACTCGCGGAAGGTCGGGATGTCCGCAGCGAGCGGCGAGCGCGTCTGGCTTGCCAGCGCAATCGCGCGCAGCTTCCCCTGCTGCACGAATGGCAGCGCCGTGGCGAGCGTCACGGCGGCGATGTCGAGCTGCCCGCCCATCACCATCGCCACTGCGTTCGCGCAACTGGTCGGGACGTGCAGCGCTGCGGTCCGGGTCTCGAACTTGTAGGTTTCCATCGCGAAGTGGTGGATGCTCGCCATTCCGCAGCTCGCGTAGTCGAGCTTGTCCGGCTGGGCGCGCAGCAGGCTGGTGAACTCCTGCAGCGAGGCGGCCTTGACCCGCGGGTGCACCACCAGCGCGACCGGCGCCGAGGTGGCGAGCGCGACCGGCTTGAAGTCGCGGATCAGATCGAACGGCAGCTTCGCCAGCAGTGCCGCGTTCACGGTGTGGGTCGTCGCCACCACCAGCAGCGTGTGCCCGTCCGGGGTTGCCCGGAACACGAACTCCGCACCGATGCTGCCCCCGGCTCCGGGTCGGTTCTCGATGATCACCGGCTGTTTCCACAGCTCGCCCAGCCGCGCGCCCACGATGCGCCCGGTCAGGTCGGCACCGCCGCCGGGGGAGAACGTGGCGATCATCCGCACCGGGCGCAGCGGCCAGTCCTGCGCCGCGGGCTGCGCCGGCGCCGGTGCGGATGCCGGCAGCAGCGCGGCTGACAGCAGCCACAGGGCGGCACGAAACCGTGCATTCAGGCCGCGCTTGCGTCGTGCCGCAGCAGCGCAGGGGCGGGGGACAGATTCATGTGTCGGCATGGTGGGCAACTGGAACTCCGGCAACCGGCTGTCGACGATCATGCAATCGACGTGCCATGGGAAATCACTCCTCGAACCGCATCGACAGGTCGAGCGCACGCACGTCCTTGGTGAGCGCGCCGATCGAGATCCGGTCGACACCGGTCGCGGCGATCGCCGCCACGTTCTCCAGCGTGATGCCGCCGGAGGCCTCGAGCCGGGCGCGACCGGCCGTGAACACCACCGCTGCCGCCATGCGCTCGACGCTGAAGTTGTCGAGCAGGATCAGCTGCGCGCCGGCTGCGAGAGCCTCGGCGAGCTGGGCTTCGGTTTCCACCTCGACCTGCAGCGGCACGTCCGGGAATCGCCGCTGCGCCTCGCGCACGGCAGCGGCGATCCCGCCGGCGGCGACGATGTGGTTTTCCTTGACCAGCACCATGTCGTAGAGACCCATGCGGTGGTTGTCGCCCCCGCCGGTGATCACCGCGTACTTCTGTGCGAAGCGCAGCCCGGGCAGGGTCTTCCGGGTGTCGAGGATGCGCGCACGGGTGCCTGCGGCCGCGTCCACGTGCACCCGTGTGCGGGTGGCCACGCCGGAGAGCAGCTGGAGAAAGTTGAGCGCGCTGCGCTCGCCGGTGAGCAGCGCGCGCGCCGGGCCGGCGAGGCGGCACAGCACCTGTCCGGCGTCCACCCGAGCGCCTTCGTCGGCAAGCCAGTCGATGGTCACTGCCGGATCGACCTGCCGGAACACCTCGTCGAACCACGGCCGGCCGCACAGCACCGCCGCCTCGCGGGCGATCACCCGCGCTCGCAGCTGCGTGTGCGCAGCGATCAGTGCCGCCGTGAGATCGCCGCTGCCGACGTCTTCGTCGAGCGCGCGCTGCACGTCCAGCCGGGCGTGCGCGAGGATGTCTGCAGAAGAGAGAGCCATCGGAAGGGGGACGTTGCGGGGTGTGCCATCGGCGCGCGTGACGCTCGTGCACAGTATCGCCGATGTCTGCCGTCTTGCGCTCCGCGGCCGCTTGTGATCGACTGTTCGCCAGCGTCGTGGCCGTCGACCGCGGGCGGCGGGGCGCGCAACCGGAGCGGGGATGCGATGACCGACATGGTCGGCTGGGGGCTGGGCACGATCGCCGGCTTTGGGGTGGCGCTGGCGGTGATCTTCGTGGTGCTGCGCGACATCACCCAGAAGCAGCACACGATCCTGCGCAACTATCCGGGGATCGGACACCTGCGCTACTTCTTCGAGCGGCTGGGCGAGTACTTCCGTCAGTACCTGTTCGCCGGTGACCGCGACGAGATGCCGTTCAACCGCGCCACGCGCGGCTGGGTCTATCGTCTCGCGAAGAACGAAGGGGGCGTGATCGGTTTCGGCTCGACCTGCGATCTGCGGCAGCCGGGCTCGATCCTGTTCGTGAACGCGCCGTTCCCGGTGCTGGAAGAGGACCGCCTGCCGACCCCGGCGCTCGCGATCGGCGAGGGCTTCTGCCGGTATCCGCTGCTCGGCCGCTCGGTGGTCAACGTGAGCGGCATGAGCTTCGGCGCGATCTCGGCGCCCGCAGTGCGCGCGCTGTCGCGCGGGGCGAAGGAGGCGGGTTGCTGGATGGACACCGGCGAGGGCGGTCTGTCGCCCTATCACCTCGAAGGCGGCTGCGACGTGATCATGCAGATCGGCACCGCCAAGTACGGGGTGCGCACGCTCGACGGCAGTTTCGACCGCGAGCGGGTGCGTGAACTCGGCCACCAGGTCGGAGCGTTCGAGATCAAGCTGTCGCAGGGCGCGAAGCCGGGGAAGGGGGGCGTCCTGCCGGCGGCCAAGGTGACCGAGGAGATCGCCCGTATCCGCGGCATTCCGGTGCACCAGGACTCGATCAGCCCGAACCGGCATCCGGACATCCCCGACATGGATGCGCTGCTCGACCAGGTGATGCTCATCCGCGACATGACCGGGCGGCCCTGCGGCATCAAGACCGCGATCGGCGGCTGGGCGTTCATCAACGACCTGTGCAGCGCGGTGCTGCGCCGTGGGGCGGACAGCGCGCCGGACTTCCTCGTCATCGACGGTGCGGAGGGCGGCAGCGGCGCTGCGCCACAGGTGCTCGCCGATCACATGGCGCTGCCGATCGCCGAGGCGCTGCCGCGCGTGGTCGATGCGCTGCTCGAGGCCGGGCTGAAGGATCGTATCCGCGTGGTCGCCTCGGGGAAGCTCGTCACTTCGGCGAAGGCCGCGTGGGCACTGTGCGTGGGCGCCGACTTCGTCAACACCGCCCGCGGCTTCATGTTCGCGCTGGGCTGCATCCAGGCGATGCGCTGCCACACCAACACCTGTCCCACCGGGGTCGCCACCCACAACGCGCGACTGCAGCGTGGGCTGGTGGTGGAGGAGAAGTACCTGCGCGTGGCGCACTACGCGCAGAACATGGCGAAGGAGATCGACATGATCGCCCACTCCTGCGGCGTGCGGCATGCGCGGGAACTGCACCGCGAGCACGTGCGCATCGTGCAGGATGCCAATCGCAGTCTCGCGCTGAGCACGCTGTACCCGTACCCCGACCGCACGCGCCGCGCAGGCGGCGTGACCGGCGACAGCTGACGAGCGGATGTGCGCATTCCCGTTGCGCGGGCACGAGCGCACGGCTACCATCCGCGCCCGCACGCCCTCATGCGACACGAGGCGGGCGCCGGTCGAGCCCTGCCGCCACGCGGCAGAGGCATCGACGACCCGCTGGCCGCAGCTGAAGCTGCAGCATCGGCGACAGGTCATCACAGTGCCAGGCTGGCAGCGGCGGTGGCACCCCCGTAGCACCTGCTCCGAGAACCCAGGAGGATCAGATGAGCGATCAGTCGAACATGGCACCGTCGCCCGCGGCGGACCTGCATGCGGCACGGCGGCGCTTCATGTCGCGCGTGGCCGGCCTCGGGGCAGTCGTCGCCGCAGGCGCCAGCCCGGCGCAGGCGCAGGCGCCCGCAGCGCCGCCGGAGGCGCCAGGCAGCATTTCCAACGCGGCGGTGATGGCCGGCAAGGACTCGGTACTGCGGCCCCACTCGGAGCGTCCGCTCACCGCCAGCGCCACCGCCGAGCACCAGAACTTCCTGATCACGCCGACGCGGCGCATGTTCGTGCGCAACAATCTCAACACGCCGGAGATCGATGCGGGCAAGCACGTGCTCACGGTCCGCGGTCTGGTCGACCGTGAACTGACCCTGACGCTCGACGACCTGCGCAAGATGAACGTGTGGCAGCAGGTCGCGATGCTCGAGTGCGCGGGTTCGGGGCGCACCGCGTTTCGCCCGACGCCGCGCGGCACGACCTGGCCGGATACCGGCGGCATGGGCTGTCCGCAGTGGCAGGGGGTGAGCCTCGCCGAGATCCTGCGCATGGCGGGGGTGCGCGGCGGCGCGGAGCACGTCGCGTTCTTCGGGCTCGATCGTGGTCCTCTGCCGACGATTCCTCCGGTCGTGCGATCGATCCCGATGGCCAAGGCGATGGAGCGGCACACGATGGTCGCGCTGGGCATGAACGACGCGCCGCTGTCGCCGGTGCACGGATTCCCGATGCGCTCGCTGGTGCCCGGCTGGGTCGGCTCGGCGTCGATCAAGTGGCTGAGCGCGATCGAGGTGCTGCCTGCGCCGTTCAAGGGCACCTACATGGACGACAGCTATCGCATTCCGCGCGTCCCGGTGGCCCCCGGCGATGCGATGCCGCCCGACGCGGCGAGCACCGAGGACTGGCCGGTGAAGTCGATGATCACCTTCCCCGCTCCCAACGCGCGGTTTCGCGTCGGGCAGGTGGTGCCGGTGGAGGGGCGGGCGTGGGTCGGCGAGTCGCAGATCCGGCGGGTGGACCTGTCCTTCGACGAGGGCGTGACCTGGCAGCGTGCCAGCCTGGATCGGCGCACCGATCGCTACGCCTGGCGCCGCTTCAGCGCCGATTACTACCCGGAAAAGAGCGGGTTCCAGACCGTGCTGGCGCGCGCGACCGACGACCGGGGCAACGTGCAGCCGTTCGTGCCGCCGTGGAACCCGCTCGGGTACTACTGGAACGGCGTGCACCGCGTGGGGTTCTCCGTCGATGCCTGAGCCGCTTCTGCGCAGATCAGCGCTCGCGCTGGCGGGCATCGCGCTGCTCTCGCTCGTGCTGTCCAGCGCGCCGTCGCCGGCACAGGAGGCGCCGGCGGCCGAGCCGTTCCTGATTCCCGGTCCGGGCATGGAACTCACGATGCAGCGTTGCGTCGTCTGTCACGAGGCGCAGCACATCACCCGCTCGCGGCTCACGCGCGCCGAGTGGCTGGACAACATGCACCTGATGATCAAGCGCGGGGCGCCGGTCGAGCCGAACGAGATCGACCCGATCGTCGATTACCTGTTCACCTACTACGGGCGCAACGCCGACGGGGCGCCGCGGGCACGTCCTGCCGATGCGCAGGTGCCGACGGCAGCAGCGAAGGGGGGCGGCTCGCGCGATGTGCCGGCGCTGCTCGCCGGCTACGGCTGCACGGCCTGCCACGCAACCGATCGCAAGCTGGTCGGTCCGTCGTTCCGCGAGGTGGCCGAGCGCTTCGGCGCAACCGCCGACGGTGCGTCTCGGGTCGCTCGCCGGATCAGGGACGGCGGCGCCGGCGACTGGGGACCGATCCCGATGCCTGCGCATCCTTCGATCAGCGACGACGAGGTGCGGGCGCTGGTAGCCTGGGTGTTCGCCCAGCGCTGAGGCCTGGCGGTCGCGGCGCGGCCTACTTTGCGGTGACCAGCAGCACGACGGTCATCAGCAGCCCGACCAGCACGATTGCGCCGATGATGCCGCCGGCGATCAGCTGCGCAGGCGTGAGCGATTCGACGTCGGCGTCCAGATCGGCGCGCCTGCGGATGCCGAGGAAGCTCCAGA
>CANGUQ010000238.1 GCA_947456915.1 Betaproteobacteria bacterium | reverse complement strand
CGTGATCAGCGCACGCAGGCCGCTGTTCGGGGCGAGCGCGCCGTGATAACGCGTCAGATGCCACCGCGGCTGGCGGCACCAGCGCCGCCAGCCGCGCGATGAAGTCCAGCGGATCGAGCACCACGTGCGTGGTGCCGTCGCGCCAGGGCGTCCTGGATGGGTAGAGGTTCAACCACCCCGTTCGCAGGCAAATACTTGTGCCGTATCCCATACAGGAACTCAGGAGTTGCGACCATGAGCACAACGTCCGTGCTCACCAACAACCGCTCGCAGGCCGTTCGTCTACCAGCGGATATGCGCCTGCCCGAGGGTGTGGCCTTGATTCGCACGGATCTACAACAGTTTGGTCGGTGTCGTCAGCGCCTTCCCGATCAGCCAGCCCGCAGCAGCGCCACCCGCCACGGTCAGTAGCGGTCCTCCTGGGTGACTGGTAGCCGCTGTGCGTTGAAACTCGAGGCGTGCTTCGAGTTCGGCGATATACCGCTGCATTGACCGGATTGTGTCCTCTTCCGCGTGGGGCTCAGGCCGCTGGCCCGGCAGCAGCGCGTCGAGTCGTTCCATGGCCGTGTCGGACGGCTCTCTCCGGGCATTCGCGAGCGCCTCCTGAAGGGCCTCGTTGTCGGCCTGAAGGCGTTCCACGCGTGCTTCCAGCGACTGCACTGCAGCGGCCGTCTTCCTCGATTCGTGCGTCTCGACTTGCATGACGAGAGCCAGCACGAAGTCGGAGTGATCGCGGTACCACGCGCAGGTTTCCTGCCACTGGGCCGGCTCCACGCTTTCCGCGCGGCCGGCAAGACGCTCGACGACGCGCAGCCCGTGTCGTGCGTAGCTCTCGCCGATATCGAAGCCCTGAGGTGTCTTGCGGATCGAAGGCGATCCGTCCGGCTTGCGCAGCATGACCCGCTCGGCCAGCGTGTTGGCCAATTCAGGCGTGTCGGTCATCAACTTCTCGATATCCATGGGTCCCCGCTCCCCTCCCGATCGGCAGATACGGCGCTCCAGCGGACGATCAACGTCAGCGCGATCTGCGCCCCCGCCGCCTGCACACCGACGCATGCGCAAAAGGACCATGCGTCGAAGGCCACGCCGGTACGCCATTTCGGCGCGAAGCGACGGATCTTGAGCAGTCCGGAATCCGACGAATCCATGATGGGTCGACGGAAGAGCCCGTCCGACCCACCGGGATCAGGACTCGCACCGACACGCGCACCGGCACGCAACCCTGCACGTTCGAGTACCCCGGAGAAGGGGTGACAGCACGTTCGTGCCGCTTTCCGGACGATCACGCACCTCATGGACCCGCACGGTCACCAGGTCCCTGACGTCGATGGACGTGCGATACGGAAACAGGCAACCGCCCCCGGTGCTCCCTCAGCCTCCACGCGAAGACCGTCGCGTGCGCGCTGAAGTCCGGGAATGTCGGGGTCCGCCGCGGCCGGGCGCGTCCGGAACGCCCCTCCAGTCGCGTACTATCCGTGCCCGACCTCGCCGGACACCCGCACGCCATGTCGACAGCAACAAGCACCGCCTCGCAGCGAGCGATCCTGGTCGCCGTCCAGTTGCCGGCTGTGTCCGACGAGGAGTTCGCATCGTCTCTGAAGGAGCTGCGGGAACTCGCTCGCACCCTCGGCTTCGAGGTGGTAGCTACGTTCACCCAGAAGCGCACGAGCTTCGACACCCACGCGTACATCGGCACGGGCAAGGTGGACGAGCTGCGCGAGTTCACCCCCGGCAATGCCGAATTCGTGCTGGTGGACCACGACATCTCCCCTTCGCAGGCCGGGAACCTCGAGAAGGCGGTGGGCTGTCAGGTCATGGACCGCGCCATGGTGATCCTGGAGATCTTCCACCGGCACGCTCGCTCCAGAGCAGCGCAGGCTCAGGTCGAAATCGCCCGGTTGCGCTACCTCGCGCCGCGCCTGCGCGAAGCGGCGAAGCTCGCCGGCCCGCAGGGGCGGCAGCGCAGCGGCGTGGGGGGCCGCGGCGCGGGGGAGTCGGCCGCGCAGATCGATCGCTCGCGCATCCGCGACCGGATCGCCGAGTTGAAGCAGGAGATCGTCGCACTCGATCATGAGCGACAAACCCAGCGCGCCCGGCGTCTGGACAGCCAGGCCGTGGCCCGTGTCGCCCTGGTCGGCTATACCAACGCCGGCAAGTCGACCCTGATGCGGGCGCTGACCGGCAGCCAGGTGCTGGTCGAGAACAAGCTGTTCGCGACGCTCGACACGACGGTGCGCGTGCTGATACCCGAAGGGGTGCCGCGCGTGCTGGTGAGCGACACGGTGGGGTTCATCAAGAACCTGCCGCACGATCTGGTCGCCTCATTCAAGTCGACGCTGGAGGAGGCGGCCGAGGCCTCGCTGCTGCTGCATGTGGTCGATGCTGGCGATCCGGGCTTCGAACGCCAGCTCGATGTGACGGTGCAGGTGCTGGAGGAGATCGGCGCCGGCGCAGTGCCGCGCCTGCTGGTGTTCAACAAGATCGATCAGGTCGGCGACGCGAAGGCGCAGGCTGCGCGCGGCAAGGCGCTGTGCGCGCGATTCCCGAAGTGCCTCGTGGTCAGCGCACTGGTCGCCGGCGATGTCGCTCGGCTGCGAGGGGCAATCCTCGCCTTCTTCCGCAAGGGTCTCGTGAAGGCGGAACTGTTTCTGCCGTGGTCGGCCCAGAAGCTGCGCGCACCGCTATTCGCGTCCTGCGAGGTGATCGAGGAGCGCCCCGACGAAGAGGGCACCTGCTTCACCGTGCGCGGTAGCCGCGCGGACATCGACGCGCTGCGCGAGCGGATCGGCCCGGTGAAGAAGCCGCGGGCAAGGCGCCTGTCAGCGTCTCGATAGCAGCCGGTAGCCGGCCGGCCCCGAACGCTCGTTCGGCGACAGGCCTGCCTCGATCGACGCGTGCCGAGCCGCCTACTGCGGCTTGAAGCCGATCGCTCTCACCAGCTTGCCGTACTTGGCATACTCGGTCCGGATCAGTTCGGCGAAATACTCGGGCGATTCGTAGATCATCGTGAGGCCGGTCGCCACGAGCTTCTCGGCGACGTCCGGATGCCTCATCGCTCGATTGATCTCCTCGTTGAGGCGGGCGACGATCTCGCGCGGCATGCCGACCGGGCCGACCCAGCCGAACCAGCCACCCGACTCGTATCCGGGCACGACCTCGGCAGCGGCCGGCGTATCGGGCCACTGCGGCGTACGCGCCTTGCTGGTCACCGCCAGCAGGTTGATGCGGCCCGACTTGATGTGAGGCGTGAGGCCGGTAACGCCATCGACACCCGCCATCACCTGCCCGCCCATCAGTTCGCTGGCGATCTGCGCCGAGCCCTTGTATGGAATGTGGTTGAACGAGAAGCCAGCCATCATGCGCAGCTGTTCGAAAATGAGGTGCGGAAAGCCGCCCTCGCCATTGCTCGCCACGGTCAGCTTGCCCGGATTCGCCCGGGCCCACGCGATCATTTCAGCGAGCGTCTTGAACGGCGCGTTGCTGGCGCCCACGACCACCAGATAGTTGGCGGTGGACACCGCGATCGGCGTGAAGTCCTTCAGCGCATCGTAGGGGACGTTCTTGCTGGTATGCGGCAGCACCGACAGGTTACCGCCCTGCCCTGCCGCGATGGTGTAGCCATCGGGCGCGGCCCTGGCGACCGATTCGAGACCGAGCATGCCGCTGGCACCCGGCCGATTCTCGACGATGACCGGCTGACCGAGACGCTCGCTCATCCTGGGCGCGATCAGCCGCGCCATGATGTCGGTGGTGTTGCCCGGGGGGAACGGAATGACGATCCTGATCGGCTTGTTCGGCCAGGCCTGCGCCTGCGCGCCGACGCTGAACACCAGAGCCGCCGCGGCGGCAAACAGCGAAAGAACGAACTTCGGTTTCACGGATGCACCCTCCTTGGACGAACGGGACTCGACACCAGACAACCTGAGGCCGAAGGCAGCGGGACCTGCAGCACCGCACCGACCCACGCTCGCGCGCGGCCGGCGCCACGGGAGGAATACTACTTTCAAACACGCCTGATCTCGAAGGGCGCGACCGCCTCGCGACTGTCCCCGGGCGCGCGCACCGCGCCAACCGACGTCGGCCGCGGATCACCGGCGCGGCGCGGCGGGACGCGCTTGCTCCCGGAGCCCTCGCTCGGCCCCGGGCCGCGATCTTCGATCAAGCCACTGACCTGCCGGGTTTTTCGGACCAGTGATTAGTTGAGAATGGCCGGTTGGGAAGTGGGTGGGGTGAACTGCAGCATCTGTTGCTTGAACTCGATCGGCGTGCTGTAGCCCAGGCTCGAGTGCGGTCGGTCGGCGTTGCAATGCTGGCGCCACTGCTCGATGATCACCCGAGCCTCGACGCGGTTGCGAAACCATTCGAGATTCAGGCACTCGTCCCTGAACTTGGTGGCAGTGCCCAATGACCCGGATGGGCTGGTGCCTCTTCTGCCCGAAGGTGATCGCAAGAGCGTGCTCCGCTAAGGTGCGCGCCGGCGGACGCGACGACGGACGGAAGCCAGCGTGAGAGCAGCCGTTCGAACACCCGGGCCTGTTTCGCTCAAGGGCGTGCGTTACGAAGTCCTGCGTGGCGGCCGAGGGCGCGGTCTCGGCCAGAACGGCGGACTCGTCGCTGCGATTCGCGAGGACACAGGCGAGGAGCTCTGGGTGCTTAAGGTCTACGGGATCAGCTACGACGACGATCTCGAAGCCGACAAGCAGGACATCCTGATCACGGACCTTGCGGTGAGCCGCTGGAGCAACAAGCTCACAGTCAGGAACGAGCGCGGCGAGCGCTACGACGTGGATCTGAATACACTCGAAGTGGCGCGGAAGTAAGCCGGCAGTGCGCCCGGTACTTGCACTGGTCGCCATGCTCGCCGTGCCGGCGTGCAGCCCCGCGCCCGATACGACTCCCGCGCCCGCGCCGGTCGCGACGCCCCACGATTCCGGCCCTGCGGCGGCAGGCGACGAACGTTCGCGCAAACGCTCGCCGCCTCCGCGCGTCGAGCCCGTCGTGCTCGAGGGCATCCGTTACGAGGAACTTCGCGGCGGCAAGGGCCGCGGACTTCCCCAGAACGGGGGATACATCGTGGCGATCGAGGAAGCCAGCGGGCGCGAGCTCTGGATTGCGAAGGTCTACGACGTCGTGTACGACGAGGCCGTCGAAGACGACAAGCGGGACGCCTACATCGTCCACCTTCGCGCGGACCGCGCGCGCCGTGTGCTTCTGATCGAGAACGAACGCCGGGAGCGCTACGCGCTCAACCTGCGGGACCGAACCGTCGAAGTCTCAGCACGTTGACCGGTACCCGGCAGTCGCCGCCCTACTTTGCCAACCCGAGTTCCGTCAGCTCGACCTTGAACTGCTCGTTCTGGCCTTCCAGGAAACGGCGCATGCCGCCCGAGGCGATGCGCACGGGCTCCTGATCGTTGCGCTTCAGGTCGTCCTTGAACTCCGGCGTGTTCAGGAGCCGCGCAAGGATCTCGTCCAAGTAGGCGATCTGCACGGTGCTGAGGGCCTTCGGCCCGATGATCATGCGCCAGTTGGTCGTGACCGCGTCCAGCCCGAGTTCCTTCCAGGTCGGGGTGCCGGCGAGCACTCCGGGGATGCGCTTCGGTGCGGTGACCGCCAGCACCCGCATCTTGCCCGCTTCGACCTGGGGCACGGCGACGTTCACCAGCGACGCGACCACGTCGAGGTGGCCGCCCATCACCGCCATCGCCGCCTGCGACGAGGAATTGAACACCACCGCCTTCATGCGGCGGATGTCGACGCCCGCGGCCTTGAGCGCGAGCGCGGCGCCGATGTGATTGATGCCGCCGATCGACGTGCCGACCCCATAGGAGAGCGACGCCGGATCCTTCTTCATGCGCTCGACAAGGTCGCGCGCATCCCGGATGGGCGAATCGGTGCGCACGGCGAGCGCGACGAATAGTACTTTCAAACACCCCTGCAGCCACCGCCCGTAGAACCCAGGCGTCGCGCCGACGCGCAGCACGATCGGCGATAGCCTCCGGGTGACGCGGTCAAAACGGCGCCAAGGCACGGAACGGGCGCAGCATGCCCCTCGAATGCCTCGTGCTCACCCGCGCCCCGATCCACGAGCGCAACACGCCCCGCCCGTGCATGTGTAGCGCCCGTGCACGGTGTGCGCTCGATCTGCCGATGCCCTCCAGGCAGCGTCGCTGCGCCAGGTCACACCCCCACTGACCCGGCGGTGCGCGCGCCGCGTGCAGCACACGCGGCTCCTGCGCGCT
>CANGUQ010000237.1 GCA_947456915.1 Betaproteobacteria bacterium | reverse complement strand
GGTGAACGGCTTCGCGTCACCGCTCCCGGGATCGGCGACGGCGCCCGGATGCGCACGAGCGGTCGTGCTGCCTTCCTCGGCGGCGGGGGAAACGGGTGTCCGCGTCATCGCTCAGTCGCGCATCTCGCGCCCGGTCAGCTTGAGAAACAGGTCCTCGAGATTCGCCGGGCGGTGCAGGTGACGCAATCCGGGCCTGTCGTGCAGGCTCGCCACCAGCGGTGCTGCATCACGGGTGTAGCAGAACACCGTCTCGCCGGCGCGCTCGCAACGCTCGCTGTGCACGCGCGCGCAGGTGTCGGCCCACGCGTCCAGCCCGTCGCCGTACACCTCGACCACCTGGGGCTCGATGTGTCGTGCGATCAGCGCGCGCGGCTCGCCGCTGGCGATCACCCGTCCCTGATCGAGCACCGACAGGCGCGAACACAGCCGCTCGGCCTCCTCCATGAAGTGGGTGGTGAGCAGCAGCGTCCTGCCCTGCGCGGTGAGCTGCCTGAGCCGGTCCCAGATCACGTGCCGCGCCTGCGGATCGAGACCGGTGGTCGGCTCGTCGAGGACGATCAGATCCGGATCGTTCACCAGCGCCCGCGCGAGCGTGAGCCGCCGCTTCATTCCGCCGGACAGTGCCTGGATCTTCGCTTCGCCGCGCCCGCTCAGGTTGGCGAACTCGAGCAGATCAGGAATACGCGCGGCGATCGCCGCATCGCTGAGCCCGAAGTAGCGACCGAACACCAGCAGATTCTCGCGCACCGTGAAGTCCGGATCGAGGCTGTCGATCTGCGGCACCACGCCCACGCGCATGCGCGCGGCCCGCGCCTGCGCCGGCAGCGGCAGTCCGAACAGCGTGATCTCGCCCGCGTCGGGTTCGGTCAGCCCCAGGCACAGGCGCAGCGTCGTGGTCTTGCCTGCGCCGTTGGGGCCGAGCAGACCGAAACACTCGCCCCCGCGCAGCGACAGGTCGACTCCGGCGACGACCTCGCGCCCGCCGTACGCCTTGCGCAGCCCGCGCACCGCCAGCACCGGCGCGGGCGCCGCGCCATCGGCGTACCCGGGCACCGCCGGACCCATCGCCGCGGAAGAGGCGATACCCCCGCGTACCGGAACGGGGGCATCGCCCCCTCGTTCGGCGCTCGTCACTCGCGAGCCGCGCCGGCCAGTGCGCGACGTGCCAGCCGCGCGAGAACGGTGAGCTTGCCGTGAAAGAAGTGGCCGGCACCGGGCACCAGCACGATCGGCAGCTCCTGCGGCCGCGCCCAGTCGAGCACCGCCTGCAGCGGCACGACATCGTCATCCTCGCCGTGGATCACCACCGTCGATTCGGCCACCGTGCCGACCGCGAAGCGGCTGACCGCGGGCGCGACCAGCAGCAGCAGTGCGCACGGCTCGCCGGAGTCGGCAGTGCGCTCGGCCACGCGGCTTGCCACGAAGCCGCCGAACGAGAACCCGGCAAGTACCCACGGGAGCGCACCGTAGCGCGCGCGCAGCGCGGCGAGTACCTGGACGAGATCGTCGGTCTCGCCAACACCCTCGTCGTGGGCGCCTTCGGACTCGCCAACGCCGCGGAAGTTGGGCCGCGCCACCACGAAGCCCGCGTCGAACAGCACCCGCGCGAGCGTGGTCACCACCTTGTTCTCGCTGGTGCCGCCGAACAGCGGGTGCGGATGCGCGACCAGTGCGATGCCGCGGCGCGCTTCGCCGGGATCGTTCAGCCTGACCTCGATCCGGCCGGCAGCTCCCTGCACGTCGAAGCGGGTCAGAGTGGAGGGCTTCATCGTCTTTCGCTCGGCTGCATGCAGCGCCGGCCGCCGCGCACCCGGTCGTGCGAGACGCGCACGCGCCGACGCGCAGGCCTCAGATCCGCAGCCTGTCTACCGGACGCCCGTGCACCAGGTGCTCGTCGATGATCTCGTCGATGTCGTCCTGATCGACGTAGGTGTACCAGACCGCCTCGGGATAGACGACCAGCACCGGCCCCAGATCGCAGCGGTCGAGGCAGCCCGCCATGTTCACGCGCACCTTGCCTTCACCCGAGAGCCCCAGTTCCTTCACCCGCTTCTTCGCATAGTCGCGCACGCTCGACGCCTTGTGGTCGGCGCAGCAGGCCGCACCGGCCTCGCGCTGATTGCAGCAGAAGAACACGTGGTGCGCGTAGTAGCTCATGACAGCCTTTCGCCGGAACGGGCAGCGGGCGCGCGAAGCGGCGCGCATCGCGGATTATAGCCGGCCGACATCCACGCCCGGCCGCAGCCGCCGGCGCAGCATCACCAGATAGAGTACCGCCGCGAGCGGCCAGATCTCGGCGACCGTCCGCGCAAGCCCGGTGTAGTTGAGCAGCTGACCGTAGTTCCAGCGAAACGGCCACAACGCGATCGCCGGCTGGGTCACGTCCTCGAACATGTGAAGTCCGATCAGCGAGCCGATCAGCGCCACCACGCCCACCGTGATCAGCACCCGGCGCCTCGAGGTGAGCAGCAGCGCGGCGAGCCCCACCCCGGCGAACATGCCGGTGAGCACCTCGCTCGACAGCCAGATGAAGCGTGCCTCGGCGCGCAGCATCAGCACGCCGGCGCCGAACTTGATGGCGACGGCGAGCAGGATCAGCGCGCACATCGCCACCAGCGCGTGCCAGCGCCGGCGCACCAGCACCATCGTGAACAGGCTGACCGCGAGCGTATTCACCGCCACGGCCAGCGCGACCGGCAGCGAGTAGTTGCGCGGCGGGATGAAGCCGGTACCGAGGATCGGCCGCGCATCGGCCATCGGCAGCGCGGACAGCAGCGGCAGCGACGGGTCGAGCTGGGTGAGGAACCACAGGCCGAGCAGCGCGATGCCAGGATCGGCGATCGACCCGGGCAGGAAGACCCGCGCACGCAGCTCGCGCGCGTGCGCCCACAGCGGCAGTCGCCGCGTGCGCGCAGCCACGAGCGCCCCGAGCAGGGCTCCGGCGCAGTTGAGCAGCAGGTCGATGGTGGAGGCGACCCGCGTCGGCAGGTACATCTGCGCCGTCTCCAGGGACAGGCTGAGCGCTGCCGGCAGCAGCAGCGCGGCGGTCACGGCGAGCCCCGGACGCGCGAACCGCATCAGCGCGAGCGTGAGCAGCAACCCCAGCGGAACGTAGGCCAGCACGTTGATCGCCAGATCGAAGCGCGGCGTGCGCCGTGGCCACGGTTCGCTCAGGAAGGCGAAGGGCGACGCTCCGGGCGTCGCCCAGCCGGTGAACGGCGACAGGCTCGCATAGACGATGACCAGCAGGTAAGCTGCCGCGAGGTACCAGGCAAGGCGGCCCTCGCGCGCCCGCTCCAGGCGGTATTCGGCAACGAACCGTGTCATGGCTGCGGCGCGCAATGCTGCCGGTCGCGCCCGGTCGAATCCATCATCGCACGCGCCACCAGCGTGTCTCCTCCGAGAGCAGCGGCAGGCCGGGGGCGCTGCGCGATCCGCGGTCCGTGGCCGGACGCCACGGCCCGCTGCAACAGGATGAACCGATGAAATTCTATGACGTTTTCAACGGCGATGCGGACGGCCTGTGCGCGATGCATCAGTTGCGGCTGATCGAGCCGCGCGACGCGATCCTCGTCACCGGAGTCAAGCGGGACATCGCGCTGCTGTCGCGCGTCGATGCGCGCAAGGGCGACGAGATCACGGTATTCGACATCTCGCTCGACGCCAATCGCGAGGCGCTCGCGCGCGTGCTCGACGCTGGCGCCCGCGTGCGCTGGTTCGACCATCACCACGCCGGCGACATTCCGCGCCGGCCGGGGTTTCGCGCGCACATCGACACCGCACCCGAGATCTGCACCAGCCTCATCGTCGACCGCTTTCTCAACGGCAGGCACCGCGCGTGGGCGGTAGTGGCTGCATTCGGCGACAACCTGCGCGAGAGCGCGTGGCGGGAAGCGGAGCCGCTCGAGCTCGACGACACGCAGATGCACACGCTGCGCACGCTCGGCGAGTGCCTCAACTACAACGCCTACGGCGAATCGCTCGCTGATCTGCACTACGATCCGGCCGAGCTGTACGAGACGCTGCGCCGCTACGACAATCCGCTCGACTTCGTGGTCGCGGAACCGGTGTTCGAAGTACTGCGCAACGCCCTTTCCGATGACCTGGTGCGGGCAGCCGAACTGCGACCGCTGCGCGCGAGCGATGCGGCAGTTGCGTTCCGCCTGCCGGATACGGCGTGGGCACGGCGCATCAGCGGCTTCTTCAGCAACCAGCTCGCGAATACCTTCCCGATGCGCGCGCACGCGGTGCTCACCGAGCGCGCCGGCGGCTACCTGGTGAGCGTGCGTGCGCCGGTGAGCGTGGCGGTCGGCGCCGATGCGCTGTGCCGGCAGTTCGAGAGCGGCGGCGGACGCGCCGCGGCAGCCGGCATCCAGTTGCTGCCCGAGGCCGATCTCGGCCGCTTTCTCGATGCGTTCGAACGCGCCTTTCCCGCGCGGCGCGGCCCGGCTGCGTGACCCGCGCACGCGTGCCGTGGGTGGCACTCGCACTGCTCGCGGCTCTGGGCGGGTGTGCGGGCGCGCCCGAGCGCTGGATGCGCACCGACTTCGATCCCGCGGACTTCGCGGTCGATGACCGGACGTGCCGCGGCGAGATGTACGCCGCACGCGGGGCGCAGCTGCGCGCGCCGCCGAACTGGCACATCCACCGGTCGTGCCTGGAGCGACGCGGCTATCGCCTGGTGCCCGCCGCGGCGCAGCCGCGCGGCTGAGCGGCGCAGCGCCCCCCTGCTGCCGCGTGCAGCGCGGCAGCGGCAGCGGATTCACGCCGCCGGATCGCCGCCGAAGAAGCGGTTGGGCGCGAGGAACATCGCGAGCACCAGCGCGCCGTTGCGCGAGCGTGCTGCGTGCCGGCTGCCGGCCGGACGCCAGACGAAATTGCCGGCAGTGCACTCGCCCTCGTCGTCCTCGATCGAGCCTTCGAGCAGGAACGACTGCTCGATGCGCACGTGCTCGTGATCGCCCAGCACCGCGCCGGGTTCCCAGCGAAACAGCGCCGTCATCAGACCGCTCGACCGGTCCTCGAGCAGGATCTTCATCTTGATCTTCGGCGAGGGCGTGTCGCGCCACGGCAGCCGGTCGACCTCGACCAGGCGCGAGGCCAGCGCGGGCAGCTGCGCCTGCAGCGCCTCGAGATCGGGCGTGCGCGCCGGCGATGCGGCAGGGCCCGGGACAGACGCGGACGAGAGCGGATCATTCATGGCGGGGCACCGGCAAAAGGACGGAAATCAGGGCTGCGGTGTATTGTGCGGCAATCGCCACCCGAGCACCGTCCGACTCCATGTCTGCCGCGTCCACCCCGTCCTCCCCCGGCGCGCCCGCGTGCGCACCGCACGACCCGCACCCGCGCGCACCGAAGACCGCATTCCCCGCACTCTCCTGCGACTGCCACGCTCACGTGTGCGGGCCCGCCGACCGCTACCCGTACTGGTCCGAGCGCATCTACACGCCCCCCGACGCGCTGCCGGGCGACTTCCGTCGCATGCTCGACACCCTCGGCTGCGAGCGGGCGGTACTGGTGCAACCCAGCGTCTATGACGTCGACAATCGCGCGCTGCTCGATGCACTGGCCGCCGACCCGCAGCGACTGCGCGGCGTGGCCGTCGTGCCGTTCGATGTCGATGCAGCGCAGATCGCACGCATGCACGCGGCCGGCGTGCGCGGGGTGCGCTGCAATATCGTCGACCTGAAGACCGGCAAGGGACAGCTGCCGCTCGCCGCGCTCGAACGGCTCGCCGGAACGATCAGGCCGTTCGGCTGGCACGTCGAGTTCCTGATGCACGTGAACGAGTTCCCGGATCTCGACCGGCAGTTCGCGCGCTTCCCGGTGCCGGTGGTCTTCGGGCACCTGGGCTATGCGCCGACCTCGGTGGGCGTCGCCGATGCCGGCTTCCAGGCGCTGCTGCGGCTGGCGCGCGACGGCGCGGCGTGGATCAAGCTGACCGGCCCCTACCGGCTGACCTCGGCGCCGATGCCCTATCCCGACACGGACGCGTTCGCGCAGGCGCTGGTCGACGCGGTGCCGCAGCGACTGGTGTGGGGCAGCGACTGGCCACACGTGATCGTGAGGACGGGCATGCCCAACGATGGCGACCTCGCCGATCTGCTCGCCCACTGGATACCCGACGCCGCCACGCGCAAGCGCGTGCTGGTGGACAACCCGGCGCAGCTGTACGGCTTCTAGCGGCGGCGCACCGCCGGGCTGCGGCCGGGACGCTTGTTCGCCGGCCGCGCACTGCCCGCGGTCGTCGCTCGCCCGGCTGCGC
>CANGUQ010000236.1 GCA_947456915.1 Betaproteobacteria bacterium | reverse complement strand
CGCGCTGGCCGCGCGCTCGACCTGGGCCAGCCGCATCGTCGTCGAGCTGAAGGACGGTCGCCGCTTCGAGCGCTTCGCGGACGAGTTCAAGGGCACGCCGGGCAATCCGCTGTCCGACGACGAACTGAGCGAGAAGTTCCTGCGCATGGCGGGAGCCTTCCCGGGCGCACGCCGTCTGCTCGACCAGCTCGCCGCGCTCGAGCAGGTACAGGACTGCCGTACCCTTGCACTCTCGGGCGCTGGCTGAAACCGGCGCTGCACGTCGCCTGCGCCAGCGCAACCGCACATCGCCATCGCAGCACCACCGCACCACCGCACCACCGCACCACCGCACCACCGCATTCCCACCACTGAGGACACGACAGGGACGCCATGGAACCGCGTGACTACGGACCGTTCGACTACTCCCCGATCAACCGGCGCAAGCCGTGGCACTGGCCGAACGGCTCGCGGCTCGCGCTGTGGGTGATCCCGAACATCGAGTTCTTCCCGCTCACCCGTCCGCTGCCCGGGCACCCGTGGGAGAAGGCCACAGGCGATGCGCCGACCGTGCGTGCCTGGGGCCAGCGCGACTACGGCAACCGGGTCGGCATCTTCCGCATCATGGACGTGCTCGACCGCCACGGCATCCGCGCGACTGCCACCATCAACAGCGACATCTGCGACCAGCACCCGCAGATCGTCGAGGATGCGGTGCGGCTGGGCTGGGAGTTCATGGGTCACAACAAGACCAACAGCCAGCGGCTGACCGGGCTCGACGCCGGCGCCGAGCGTCAGGTCATCCGCGACGCGCTCGAGCGCATCCGCCAGGCGACCGGACGCAAGCCGGCCGGCTGGCTGGGCTCCGGGCTGGCGGAGACGTGGAACACGCTCGACATTCTCGCCGACGAAGGCTGCAGCTACGTCTCCGACTGGGTCAACGACGATCAGCCGTACCGCATGCACGTGGGTGATCGCACGCTGGTCTACCTGCCGTACTCGTACGAGATCAACGATTCGCCGCAGCTCTACTACCGCGATCGCTCGATCGAGGAATTCGAGCTGATGATCAAGCACCAGTTCGACGTGCTGTACGCGGAAGCCGAGCACTCGGCGCGCGTGATGGCGATCTGCCTGCACCCGTTCATCATCGGCGTACCGCACCGCATCGGCGGACTGCAGCGCGCGCTCGACTACATCTGCCGTCATGCGGGCGTGTGGAAGGCAACCGGCAGCGAGATCGTCGACGCGTATCTGCAGACCGGAGCGCAGCCGTGAGCGCGCCGATGCGGCGAGGCGCGGGTGTGCGCGCGTTCACCGGCGCGCTCGCAATCGGCAGCCTGCTGGTCGCCGGCGAGGTGGCTGCCGCGGCCGCGAGCGACTATCCGCGGCGCTCGATCCGCATGATCGTGGCGTTCAGCCCCGGCGGCGGCACCGACATCACCGGGCGCATCGCCGCGCAGGCGATCACCGAGGGCCTCGGCCAGCCGGTGGTCGTCGACAACCGCCCGGGCAGCGGCGGGATCATCGGCACGCAGCTGGCTGCGCGCGCGCAGCCCGACGGCTACACTTTGATCACCGGCGGCACCGGTTCGCACGCGATCAACCCGGCGCTGTATCCCGATCTGCCCTACGACCCGGTGCGCGACTTCGCGCCGGTGAGCCTCGTCGCGTCCACCCCCTACCTGATGGTGATCACCAATGCGCTGCCGGCGAAGACGCTGCGCGAGTTCATCGCGCTCGCGCGTGCCGAGCCCGGGCGGCTGAACATGGCGTCCTCGGGCTCGGGCGGCATGCCGCATCTGGCCGGCGAGCTGTTCCAGCTGATGGCCGGGGTGAAGATGACGCACGTGCCGTACAAGGGCACCGGCGCCGTGTTTCCGGATCTGATCTCCGGTCAGGTGCAGGTGACCTTCGGCGATCTGATCGCGGCGTTCCCGCACGTGAAGGGCGGGCGGCTGCGGCCGCTCGCGATCACCTCCCCGAAGCGCGTGGCGAGCCTGCCGGACGTGCCCACGGTGGCCGAGGCCGGTCTTTCCGGCTACGAGGCAGTGGGCTGGTTCGGCGTGTTCGGCCCGGCCGGCACGCCGGGGCCGATCGTCGACCGGCTGCAGGGCGCCATCGCCTCGTATCTCGAGCGTCCGGATGCGCGCGAGAAGCTCGCGAGCCTGGGCGCCGACGTGGTGGCGAGCCGGCCGCAGGCGTTCGCTGCGGTGCTCAAGGCCGACATCGCGCGCTGGGCCAAGGTCGTGCGCGAGTCCGGAGCCAAGCCGGAATGAGCGCCGCGGGGGGCAGCGACGCACCGGCGATCACCCTGCCGCTGGTCGAGCGCACGCTGGCGATCGACGTGGCGCGCGCGCCGGCGGACGTGCGCACGATCGCCGTGCAGTGCGTGCTCGACACGCTCGGGGTGATCATCGCCGCCCGCGAGGAACCGGTGGCAAGGCTGATCGCGGAGTCGGTGCGGGCCGAGGCCGGACCTGCTCAGGCCACCGTGCTGTGCGACGGGCAGCGGGTGTCGGCGGCGCAGGCAGCGCTCGCCAACGGCACGACCGCGCACGCGCTCGACTACGACGACGTCAACCTCAACATCAACGGGCATCCCTCGGCGGTGCTGCTGCCGGCGCTGCTCGCGCTGGGCGAGGCGATCGATGCCTCCGGCGAGGCGCTGCTCGGTGCCTGCGTGGCCGGGCACGAGTTCGCCTGCCGCGCTGGCGCGCTGGTGCAGCCCGATCACTACGCGCGCGGGCTGCACTCGACCTCGACCGTGGGCGCGCTCGGTGCCGCGCTCGCCTGCGCCCGCCTGCTCGGGCTGGATGCACAGCGCAGCGCACAGGCGGTGGGCATCGCCGCCACGCGCGCCTCCGGCCTCAAGGCGATGTTCGGCACCGACTGCAAGGCCTGGCACGCCGGGCTCGCCGCCGAGGACGGCGTGCGTGCAGCGCTGCTCGCGCAGCGGGGGATGACCAGCCGCAGCGACGTGCTCGAGTGCCGTCAGGGCTTCGCGGCTGCGCTCAGCCGGGACTTCTTTCCCGAGCGCGCGCTCGACCCGCAGCGCTGGTTCATCCGCGACAACCTGTTCAAGTATCACGCAGCCTGCTACGGCACGCATTCGACGATCGAGTGCGCGCTCGCGCTGCGCGTGGCACACCGGTTGCAGCCCGAGCAGATCGAACGCATCCTGATCCGCGTCGAGCGCACCAACGACGGCACGTGCAACATCGCGCGTCCGCGCAGCAGCCACGAGGCGAAGTTCAGCCTGCGCTTCACCTGCGCCGCCGCACTGTGCGGCATCGACACCGGCGCGCTGGACAGCTACGGCGAGGCGTCGCTGCGCGACCCGCGCCTGCAGCGGCTGATCGAGCTCGCCGAGGTCGAGCTGGTCGACGGCTGGCCGACGATGCAGACCGAGCTGCGCATCACCGCGGCCGGGCACGAGCATTCGGCACGCCACGACTCGGGCGTCGCGCTGTCCGATCTCGACCGGCAGCAGCAACGGCTGGCAGCGAAGTTCGAGACCCTGGTGGTGCCGGTGCTGGGCGCGGGCGCTGCGCGCGAGCTCGCCGCAGCCGTGGCGCAGATCGAGCAGGTCCCGGTGCGCACGCTGGTGAGTCTGGCGGCGCGCGGCCTCGCCGCTGCGCCCCGAGCGGGAGTTTCGCGATGAGTGCAACCGGCATCGACGAGGCGGGTGCCCGCGCGGCTGTGGCCGAGGGCATCCGGCGGCTCGCGCAGTGGTCGGCGACGCTGCGCGCGCACGGTGCGGCTGCGCAGATCCCGCAGACTTCGCTGCGCCGCGCAGCCCGGGTGATCGGCGACAACCTGGCGGCGGCGCTGGCCGCCTCGCCCGAGCCCGAAGTGCGCCGCGTGCACGCGCAGCTCGTGCAGCGCGGCACCGGTGCCGACTGCACGCTGCTGGCCGACCCGATCGCGCGCAGCGATCGCTTCTCCGCGGCGCTCGCCAACGGCATCGCCGGCAGCTGGTGCGAACTCGACGAGGGGTATCGGCTCGCACCGTGCCACGCGGGCCTGTACACGTTGCCCGCGCTCTGGGCAGAGGCCGAGGTCGCCGGCCTCACCGTCGGCGAGACGCTCGTGTGCGCGGTGCTCGCCTACGAGGTCACCGCGCGCTTCGCCCGCTGCTGGGTGTTTCCGCAGATGACGCTGCACCCGCACCCGCAGACCGCGGCGATCGGCGGGGCGATCGCCACGGTGCTCGCCCGTGGCGCCGACGCGGCGCTCACGCACGCCGCGCTGACTTCGGCGGTGACGCTGATCACCGTCGGCGGCTACGAGCACGCGCTGCACGGCGCGCTGGTGCGCAACGTGTGGGCGGCGGTGGGTACGGTCAACGGCATGCGTGCGGCCGACTGGGCCGAGTGCGGGCTGGCGGGTCTGCCCGACGGCGCATACGACGTGTTCACGACGCTGCTCGGGCAGGCACCGCAGCCGGCGGCACTGGGCGAGGGGCTCGGCGAGCAGTGGGCGATCGACTCGGGTTATCACAAGCTGCACGCCTGCTGCCAGTCGACGCACTCGGCGGTGGAGGCGATGCAGACGGCCTGTGCACAACTGCCGGCCGGTACTGCAGCCGGGCAGATCGAGTCGATCGTGCTCGAGACGCACCGGCCGCAGATGAGCAATCCGCGCCCGCAGACGACGCTGGCGGCGCGCTTCTCGTTCGAGCACGTGCTCGCGACCGTGCAGGTCCACGGACACGCAGGCGCGGACGCGTTCGCAGCCCACACGCTGGACGATCCGGCGATTGCCGCACTGCGTACCCGCACGCGGCTGGTGCCCTACCAGCCGCTGCCGCCGCGTCCGCTCGACCGCCCGGCGCGGGTCACGCTGACCCTGAGCAACGGCGAGCGCGTGACCGGTGAATGCCTGAGCGCTCGCGGCGGACCGGATCGTCCGTTCGACGCGGCGCAGATCCGTGCCAAGGCGCACGGCATCACCGCGCAGCGCCACCCGCGCTTCGTGGCTGGCGTCGATGCGCTGGAGTCGCTGCAGACGACGGCGCTGGAGACCCCGTGGTCGGTCTGGCTCGCACGCGCGCTCGGGTGAGCGCGCAGCCTCGCGCGTGGCGCGGCGCAGGCCGCGCCGGCCGTGCGCGCACTGGAAGATGTCGAACTTTCCGGAGGGAACTGCCTTGAATCAGCACTGTCTGCCGGTACTGTCGAAGCCCGTTGCCGCCACCGGCCACCGGCCGCACGCGGTTGCGCTCGCCTCGGTAATCATCCTCGCCGGTATCGGTGCAGGCGAGGCCGCGGGGCAGGGCGCGTCGTGGCCGGTAAAGCCGGTCCGGGTAGTCGTCCCGTTCACCGCCGGTGGCACCACGGACATCCTGGCGCGGCTGATCGGGCAGCGGCTCTCCGAGGCGCTGTCCCAGCAGTTCGTCGTCGACAACCGGGCCGGCGCGGGTGGCGTGCTCGGCATGGACATCGTGGCCAAGGCGCCGCCGGACGGCTACACGGTGGTGCTCGGTTCCACCAGTTCGACAGCGGTCAACGTCGGCCTGTATCCGAAGATGCCGTACGACCCGATCAAGGACTTCGCGCCGATCATGCAGATCGCCACCGGGCCGTACGTGCTGGCGGTGCATCCGGCACTGCCGGCGAAGAACGTCGCGCAACTGCTCGCGCTCGCGCGTGCCCGCCCGGGTGAACTCAACTTCGGCTCCTCGGGCAACGGCACCGCGCTGCACCTGAGCGCGGAGCTGCTCAAGTCGATGACGAAGACGCAGATGGTGCACGTGCCCTACAAGGGCGCCTCGGCGGCGATGCCCGACCTGCTGTCCGGGCAGACCCAGTTCATGTTCTCCGACATGCCGCTGTTCGCGCCCTACGTGAAGGCGGGCAAGCTGCGGGCGATCGCGGTGACCACCGCGACACGCTCTTCGGTGCTGCCTGATCTGCCGCCGATCGCCGACACCGTGCCCGGCTACGAGGCGACCTCGTGGTACGGCTACCTCGCCCCGGCCGGCACGGCGCGCGAGATCGTCGCCCGCTTCAACGCCGAGGTGATCAAGGTGCTGCGGCTGCCCGACATCCGCGACCGCTACCGGGAACTGGGCATCGAGACGGTGGAGGGCACGCCCGAGCAGTTCGGTGCCTACATCGCCGCAGAAATCAGGCGCTGGGGCGCGGTGATCAGGACCGCCGGCGTCAAGATCGAGTGAGCGGCGCCACCACGATCGTGCGCCGGCGCGCCGGCGCGCCGCAACGCTGAGCCCGGGCATGGCGCGCACGCTCGAGCCACTGGCCGCGACCGAGGCGCTCGCGCTGATG
>CANGUQ010000235.1 GCA_947456915.1 Betaproteobacteria bacterium | reverse complement strand
CTGCTCGAGGACCGGCGCGGACCGGTGGTGCGGCGTCACCTTCGACGTCTGTATCTCGACCCGTTCACCGGCAAGGCGGATTGGGTAGTGGTACGAGCGCCTGATGGTTCGATCACGGGGGTGCACAGTTCGAGCGATGCGCAGCCAATCAAGCGCGGCGATCCGTGGAGCGGCTTTGCCTTCGTGCAGGCGAAGACCTATCGCGAGTGGCTGTTTGCCGCGCGCAGCCCGAACCTGTTGATGGCGCACCAGGGCCCCGGAAGCCCCGTCGGTGCGCCGCCCGTGGTGGATACAGCAGCCTCTGCAGCAGGCCCGCCCGCGGCAACCGGAACCGGTATGCCGATCGTGGTATCGCCGCCGGGGCCGCAGGTGGTCGTGGTGGTGCCGGGAAAACCACCGGCCGATCCGGTACCGGAGAAACCGCCACCACTCGAGTGCATCACCCAGCGTGTGGCCGACGGCAAGACCTGCCAGGGGCTGCGCGCCACGGGCGACCTGCAGGCTTCCGGGTCATGCCTGATCTCGGCCAGCCAGCGCTTCCTTGCCTGCGAGCGCGGGCAGATGCTGCCTCCTCTGAGAGTCCAATGATGAATCGTCCCGTCCTGCTGCGCACGATGCGCGTGGCGAATCTGTTGCGGTCATGGAGTGCCGTTCTGGTGATCGTCGGTTCGGCAGCCAGCTCTCCCGTGCATGCGACCGAGGCCAGTGGTGCGGTGCCAGCACTCGACCGCGGCCCGCGTGCGAAGCCCGACCCTGATCGCGTCATCAGGCCGCCCGAACCGTGGCGCCGGCCTGGTGATTCGATTGCCGAGTTCGGCCCGGGCCACGACAGCGCGGGGCGTCGCGCGCTGCTTGAAGCGACGCGCGCTGACGATGTGGAGACGATCCGAACCCTGCTTGCTGCAGGGATCAACCCGAACATCGCGACGCCCGGTGGCGATCGCCCGCTCTCGATCGCGGTAGAGCGCCAGCAGTTGGAGACCGTGCGTCTGCTGTTGCTCGCAGGCGCCCGCACGGACTTCCGCGCGGCCAGTGGCCTCACGCCGCTTGCCACGGCCGTGCTGCTCGATGACCTGCCGACGGTCGAAGTACTGCTGCGCGCGCGGGCGGACCCGGAAGTGCGCAGCAGCAATCGCAACACCGCTCTCAACGACGCGGTTGCGCTGTCGCGCACCGCGATCGCGCTGCGGTTGATAGACGCGGGTGCCGATCTGGAGGCGCCAGACCGGCTGGGACGGCGTGTGCTAGGCGGCGCGGCTGCAAGCGGAAATCTGGTGGTGATGGAGGCTGCACTTGCAGCCGGCGTCGACCCGGACCAGCGCGACCGTAACGAACGTCCGCCCGTGTACTGGGCAAACGTCCTTGTCCACTCCGATATCGTGGCGCTGCTTGAGCGTGCGTCGCAGCGGCGATCCAGGGATCGTCCCGATGCGTTCACTGTGACTCCTCGATGACGTTCCGGTGAACGTCCATGGGCCGAAAGAAGCAATCCCGCACCGGAACCTCAGCGTCTGTGTTTCATCTTTGTCGACGACACTAGTCCCCGATGATCAGGTGTCGGCCGAGGGCGCCATCGAAACACGATGCGGGAGGGGCGGTGATCGAGCGGCAGGAGGGTGTTCTGGCTGATGACACGCTCGCCCCGGCTCATTGCGGCCTGGTCGGCGTGGATCGCGAGCGATTCATGCGTGCAGTCGAGATTGCCACGACCGTCCGGCGCCGCTACCAGCTCTACCTGTGGTCGCAGGGCGAACTGCAGGGCGTGCTGCCGCATGCGTTGCTGATATGCGTGCTGCGCGATCCATGCAGCGGCACTCTGCGTGTCGATCGCTTCAGCACCGCGCCGGTTTCGGATGCGGCGTTCAACGCGTTCTGTGCCAGCGTGGACAGTCCGCTCGCGCGGCTGACCGCTGGGTGGGTCGAGGACGGGGGACGCCCACTCGTCATGCGTGCAGGCGAGCCACGGTTTCGGCGTCTGGCTGGCGGACTGGCTGGCTTGTCTGCGCAGTCGCTCGCCGTGCATGGCACGTTCGATCAGAGCGGGGCGCTCGGCAGCGGCTTCGTGTTCTTCGATGTCGGCGCCAGCGCCAGCGCCAATACGGCCGAGCGTTGCGCCTACCTGCTCGAGCTGCTCGTGCCGTACCTGCACAGCGCACTGATTCGCGTGTCGATAGATCCGCACGACGAAACGATGGTGCCCTACACCGATAGCACGCTGACCCCGCGTGAAGTCGAGATCCTGCGCCTGGTCCAGCGCGGGGTGAGCAACACGGACATCGGTCACACGCTGGGCATCAGCCCGCTCACGGTCAAGAACCACGTGCAGAAGGTCCTGCGCAAGCTGGGAGTTGCCAATCGCGGGCAGGCGGTGATGAAGGCAACCGTGATGCGGGTGATTCCGCCGCTGCCGAGCAGTGGCGGGTAGCGTTTCCGGCGGCGTCTCGGTGGCGGCATCGATCCAGTAGTTCTTTCGGATCATGGTGCGCGGCTGGCCGCGATCGGTGTCCTGCAAGTCCCGCGTGCCGGGATCGTGACTAGTCATTTGGAACTATGAAGCGCGGATCGCGTGGGGTGCTCGGTGCAACGTCTGCTCGCTACAGTAGGCAGCGATAGAACGAGTCGTATGGCTCGCGAAGTGAGCGTACGGGGCGCCCGGCGACGGGGCTTCCGCCCCGTAAGTGACGATTACCCAGGAGACCAGCATGACGTTTCGAATGAAGGCAGCAGCCGCGGCGATCCTCGCGATCGCGTCGGTATCGGGAAATGCATCGATCACCACGTTCGGCACGCCTACGACCGGCGGCGAGGGTGTACTCAACATCGTTGACGTGGGCAATCAGCGCTCGTACACGCGCGATCTGGGCGTTCTGTTCAGAGACTTCACACCGACCTCCGCGACGATCACGGCGCCAGGCTATTCCTTCTCGTGGGCTGCGGATTCGCAACTGACCACGTTTCTGTCGGCAGCAGTGTCGTCGAACGTGTTCTACAGCGTGATCTTCGGCCGCGCCGATGCGCAGACGATCTCGGTGACCACCAACCTGGCTGCTGTTCCGGCGACAGCCGACCGCCAGAACCGCCAGAGCGTGCGCAATGCGGTGGGCGCAATGGATCAGTACATCGGCGGCGCAAACACGCTGGGTACGCACGGCTCTTCGGCCAACGGCTCGAACACCGCAGTCCCGTCCGACGGGGTCGCTTACGTGGATCAGGCGGGCAATTCTGCGCGTCTGTCCGATCAGATCTTCGGCGCTCTTACTCGTCCTGGGCACGGCATCCTCGGGACACTCGGCTCGTCGATGAACGTCCTCAATCTGTCGGGCCTGGGTGGCACTGCAACCGCCGCAGCGACTTACGACTTCTACGACAACACAGCAGGGCTGTCGACGTTCACTCTGGGCTTGGATGGCACGCTCACTTTCGCTTCGCCGCAAACGTCGAATCCCGCGGTGATCCCGGTGCCGGGCGCCCTGGTGCTGATGGCTTCGGGGCTCGTCGCGTTCGGCACGATTGCGCGTCGCCGCAACAGCCGCTAGTCGTACGTGATGAACGCGCTGCATCGTGCTGCCCGTTCCGCGAGTACTCGCTCCTGTGCGGGCGTGAGATAGGGCAGTTCGTCCTTTACATCACTTCGAGGTAATCCCAATGCAAGTCCGCAAACTCGCTCTGGCCTGTGCCGCCGCCTTCGGTGTCGCCTCGGTGCCAGCTTTCGCACAGGCGCCCACGCCGTTCCAGGCGCCTGAACTCACTGTCTATCTGTCCGGCGCGTCCGCGCCGCAGAACCTGCTCGGTGCGCTTGCAACTTCGCTGTTTCGCACCGACAGCGGCTATCAGGTCAACGTATTCTTCGACAATGGCGGCACCCCGGCCGACAACTCGGATGACGGGCGTGGCTACCGTGCCTATTACGGCGTGATGCGTAACAGCGCCGACATCCCGGCGGCCCTCCAGGGCAAGCGGGTCCTTCTGGTGAATCGCGCCCGTGGTGGATCGGTGTGGGGCGTGAGCGCCGTTGCTCGTGCCGAGGCCATTCAGACGCTGGCCATCTCGGCGGCCGACTGCTCGGCTTCGCCAGTCAGCGGGTCGTACCGCTGTAACGTCACTGGCATCGACCCGGGAGCGATCGATCCTGCAACCGGACTTCCGCGGACACCTGCTGGCACCGAACGGGTACCGGATTTCGGCGTGTCGGACGTGGCGCCGATCATGTTCAAGGCGCCGTACAACGTCGAGTTCGGACAGACGCAGCTGACGGCAGCCGAGCTCGGACGCCTGACGGTAAGTGCGAGCAACAGTCTGATGATGGGGCTGGTCGCCACCACCAACGTGCCAGACACGACCAGCTTCAGCCGTGCGATGTACGGTGCGATCCTGACCGGGCAGATTCAGGACTGGTCGGCCGTGAATTCCGCGATCAACACTGGCAACACGCAGATGGTGATCTGTCGCCGCGTCCCGGGTTCTGGCACGCAGGCATCCTACAACTGGTACTTCAACAACTTTCCCTGCCAGTTTTCGGGAATCGGAGGCACCGGCACACAGGCGCCCGCCCGGATGACCGACAGTGCGACCTACATCAACAATGGCGCTAGCTGGCCTCTGTTGAACCCAGCCGCCCCTAACTCGGCGACCAATCCGCGCCTGATCAACCCCGCCGACGGATTCACGGTGGTCGAGAATCCTGCCTCGGGTGAAGTGCGGGCGTGTCTCGCGCGCGCATCTGGGGGGGGGGACTTCAATTTCACCGGTGACGACGGCGCGTTCTATCGCGTGCAGTTCGGCAGTGGCGGGTACAGGGCGGTCGGCACGCTGTCACTCGACAGTCTGAACACGACGACTCCAGCGAGTGGGTTCGATTCGAGCGAGCAGAGTGGCACCTGGTCTTTCCGCTCGATGGACGGCGCGGGTTCGTTCCGCACGACGACGTTCGGCACCACCCCAGTATTCACGGCCAGTGGTACCGGCGTACATCCGACGAAGGCCAACCACATCTCCGGCGCCTACGACTTTGCGGCTGAACTCACCTTTCAGTTCCGCAATGTCACGGTAGCTGGAACGCCCGCGCTTTCGGCTGACCCGCTGAAGGCGGCGTTCGTCGACCTGTTCATCAAGCGCTCCAGCGATCCGGCGATCCTGGCTACGCTGTCTGCGGGTCCGCGTGCAGCAACGGCTGCGATCCCCGACTTCGGATGGGACGTCACGGTCAACGACAACGCCAACCGTGTCACGCGCGCCAGCCGCCAGGGGAACATGTGCAGCCCGCTGGTGTATTTCCGGTGAGTTGATGCGGTCCCGCGCGTCCTCCGACGCGTCTCCGGCCCCCTCCTCTCCGGGAGGGGGTTTCGCTTTTTCGTGCGACGGCGAATGTGCGCCGGCGCGCAACCTGCTGTCGATGATGCCTGCGCTGTACCACTCCCCACCTTCGCGGCGTGCTGGCCTTCGGGGGCCGGCGCTGCTGGCGATCCTTGGTCTGCCGTTGATCACCGCGATCCTGCTATGGACACCGCGCGCGCTTGCCCAGGCCACGGTCGACACGGGCGACGACCACTCGCCGCTGGCGATCCTCGAGTACGTTGTCGAGGGCAACACGGTGCTGCCGGCAGTCGCGATCGAACGTGCAGTGATGAACTTTCTCGGACCGCAGCGGCGCGTGTCTGATGTCGAGCGTGCGCGTGATGCTCTGGAGCGTGCTTACCGAAATGCGGGATACCTCACCGTACTGGTCGACATCCCCGAGCAGCAGGTCGGCCCCGATGGGCTGGTGCGGCTGCGCGTGATCGAGGGGCGGGTCGAGCGCCAGCGGGTCAGCGGAGCCCGCTACTTCTCGCTGGGGTGGATCCGAGCCCGCACGCCGGAGCTTGCCCCGGGGAACGTGCCGCACTTTCCCACTGCACAGCGCGAGATTGCCGAGTTGAACCGCAATCAGGATCGGCAGGTCACGCCGGTGCTGCGTCCCGGGCTGACCCCGGGGACGGTGGAGTTCGATCTCAAGGTCGAGGACAAGCTGCCGGTCCACGGGAACATCGAACTGACCAATCGCTACAGCGCCAGCACGTCGCCCCTGCGGGTGGGCGCACAGCTTCGCTACGACAATCTGTGGCAACGCGAGCACGGCGTAGCCGTGAACCTTCTGACCGCACCTGCCGCGCCGGATCAGGTGAACGTTCTCTCGGGCTCCTATCTGCTGCCGCTGCGTGAACGCGACGAAGTGCTGACGTTCTATGCGGTACGGTCGCGCAGCCAGGTGGCGGCGATCGGCACGCTCAACGTTCTCGGCGATGGCGACATCTACGGCATACGATGGATCATGTCGCTGCGCGCCCT
>CANGUQ010000234.1 GCA_947456915.1 Betaproteobacteria bacterium | reverse complement strand
GGGGATGGGTGGCGTCGCTGTTGATCGCGACGACGGGCGTCGCGTGGGCGCAGGTCTATCCGGCGAAGCCGATCCGTCTGATCATTCCGTTCGCACCCGGGGGCGGCACCGACATCACCGGCCGTGCCGTGGCGCAGCGTCTGGGCGAGAGCTGGGGCCAGCCGGTGCTCGTCGACAATCGACCCGGTGCCAACGGCACGATGGCCGTGGAAGTGGCGGTTAAGGCGCCTGCCGACGGGTACACGCTGACGATGATCACCTCCAGTCACGCGGTGAACTCGACGCTGTATCCGAAGCTCGGCTACGACCTGCTGCGCGATCTCGCGCCGATCACCCAGGCAACCACTCAGCCCTATGTGCTGATCGTCCACCCCTCGGTCCCCGCGCAGACGATCAGGGAACTGGTCGCACTCGCGCGCGCGAAGCCCGGCGCGCTCAACTACGGGTCTTCCGGCACCGGCGGGTTCAGTCATCTCGCCGGGGCGATGTTCGCGAGCCAGGCCGGGATGGAACTGGCGCACGTTCCCTACCGCGGCGGAGCGCCGGCGATGACCGACGTGATCGCCGGCCAGATCCAGATGCTGTTCTCGACCATCCTGCAGTCGCACGCGCACATCCGGGCCGGCAAGCTGCGCGCGCTGGCGGTGACCACCACGCGGCGCTCGCGCGCGCTGCCGGAGACGCCGACGATGGCCGAGGCCGGGCTGGCCGACTACGTCGTCGCCGGCTGGTATGGTTTCCTTGCGCCCGGCAAGACGCCCCGGCCGATCGTCGATCGGCTCAATGCGCAGATCGTGCGTATCCTGCACCTGCCCGATGTCGTCGAGCGACTCGCCGCCGACGGCTCCGAGCCGGTGGGCAATTCGCCCGAAGCGTTCGCCGCGCACATCCGCAGCGAGATCGCACGCTGGCGCAAGGTGATCGAGAGTGCCGGCATCAAGCCGGAGTAGCGCGCCCGTGCGCGCGTGCCCAACCTGCCGTGGTCGCGCCGGCTATCCAGGAGACCCGTGATGCGAATTGCCGATGAACTCGGGCGACTGGCCGCCGCGCTGCGCTTCGACGAGTTGCCCCCTGAAGCGGTGCACTGGTCGAAGGTCGCGCTGCTCGACACGCTGGGCGTGACGCTTGCGGGCGCCGCCGAGCAGGCCCCGCAGCGCGCAGCCGCAGCGCTGGCCGCAGCGCCCGGCCCGGCGCTGCTGCTGGGCAGTGCACAGCGGGTGGCGATTCTCGATGCCGCACTGATCAACGGCGTGAGCTCGCACGTGCTCGATTTCGACGACTGCAACAACACGATCGGCGGGCATCCGTCGGTGCCGATCCTGCCCGGGCTGATCGCGCTGGCCGAGCGCGAGCGCGCGAGCGGCCGCGACCTGATCGCCGCCTACGTCGCAGGGTTCGAGACCGAGACCCGGATCGCGCGCGCCGTGCACTTCCATCACTACGAGAAGGGCTGGCACCCGACGGCCACGCTGGGCGTGTTCGGCGCGGCGGCCGCAGCCGCGCGACTGCTCGGCCTGAACGGCGAGCGCACCGCCACCGCGCTGGCGATCGCGGCCTCGTTCGCCAGCGGTCTGAAGGCGAATTTCGGCACGATGGTGAAGTCGCTGCATGTCGGTCACTGCGCGCGCAACGGTCTGTATGCCGCGCTGCTGGCCAGCCACGGCTACAGCGCCAACACCGGCGCGTTCGAACACCCGCAGGGTTTCCTGGAGGTGTTCAACGGCGCCGGCCACTACGACGCGGCCAAGGCCCTGGGCGGCTGGGGGCGGCCGTTCGACATCGTGTCGCCGGGCATCGCGATCAAGCAGTATCCGTGCTGCGGCAGCACGCATCCGGCGCTCGATGCGATGCTGGCGATCGTGCGCGCGCATCCGGTCGATGCCCAGGAGGTGGACCGCATCGACGCGTGGATCCACAGCCGCCGCCTCGCTCACACCAACCGGCCGGCGCCCGCCAGCGCGCTCGACTGCAAGTTCAGTCTCCAGTACTGCCTCGCACGTGCGCTGCTCGATCGCGAGGTCGTGCTCGAGCAGTTCGAGGACGAGAACTGGCGCGACCCGCGCGCGCACGCGCTGCTGCCGCGCATTCACGTCGCCGCGTACGACGCGACGCGGTTCGATCCGGCCAATCACTTCGGCGGCGAGGTGCAGGTGAGGCTGCGCGACGGGCGCGTCTTCGTGCACAAGGTCGATCAGCCGCTCGGACGCACCACCGCCAATCCGCTGCCGATGCCGTTGCTCGAGGCGAAGTTCACGGCCTGCGCGCAGCGCGTGCTGCCGCGCGAGCGCTGCGACGCGGTCGCTGCCCGGATCGCACGATTCGAGACGGTCGAGGATGTCGCGGCGTTCACGCCGCTGCTCTCTGCCTGAGGCGAAGCACGGCACGGCCGGAACCACGAATACCCGTAAATCCAGTTCAGGGAGAGCGCAAGTGGCAAGTTCAGAATTCGATGTGGTGGTGATCGGCAAGGGCAATGCAGCGCTGTGCGCGGCGCTCTCGGCGCGCGATCAGGGCGCGAGCGTGATCATGCTCGAGGCCGCCTCCGAGGACGAATCCGGCGGCAACAGCCGCTTCGCCGGCGGCGTGATGCGCTTCGCCTACGACAGCGTCGAGGACCTCAAGCGGGTGACCGACCTGACCGACGAGGAGATCGCCGGCAGCGACTTCGGCACCAACACGAAGGAGGAATTCTTCGACGACCTGTTCCGGCTCACCCAGTTCCGGACCGATCCCGAACTGTCCGAGGTGCTGGTCACGCAGAGTCTGGACGTGATGGCGTGGCTGCGCAGCAAGGGGGCACGCTTCGTGCCCAATTTCGGGCGTCAGTCGGGGATGGTCAACGGCAAGCGCAAGTTCTTCGGTCGCCTGCCGATCGAGGTGTCGGGCGGAGGCGCGGGTCTGGTGCGCTACCTCGACGCGGCGGTGGCCAGGGCCGGCATCGAGGTGCTGTACGAGACGCGGGCGCTGTCGCTGATCTACGACGGGGTGCGGGTGAGCGGCGTGCGCGCGCGGCGCAACGGCGAAGTGGTGGAACTGCGCGCGAGGTCCGTCGTACTCGCCTGCGGCGGTTTCGAGGCCAACCCGGAGTGGCGCACGCGCTACCTCGGTCCGGGCTGGGAACTCGCCAAGGTGCGCGGCACGCGCTTCAACGTCGGTGACGGGCTGAAGATGGCGCTCGATATCGGTGCGGCGCCCTACGGCAACTGGTCGGGATGCCACGCCACGGGCTGGGATCGCTACGCGCCCGAGTTCGGCGACGTCAATGTCGGCGACCAGTTCCAGAAGCACAGTTACATCTTCGGACTGCTGATCAACAGCGAAGGCAGGCGCTTCGTCGACGAGGGCTGGGACTTCCACTCCTTCACCTACGCCAAGTACGGCGGCGAGGTGCTCAAGCAGCCCGGCCAGTTCGCGTGGCAGGTGTTCGATGCCAAGGTGAAGCACCTGCTGCGCTCGGAGTACCGGATCAAGTTCGTCACCAAGGTGAGCGCTGACACCCTGGAAGAACTCGCGACGAAGCTCGAAGGTGTCGATCCCGAGCAGTTCCTGAAGACGGTTCGCGCCTACAACGCCGCGGTCAACCGCGACGTGCCCTTCGATCACACGATCAAGGACGGCAAGGGCACGACCGGCATCGAGCCGGCGAAGTCGAACTGGGCGCAGGTGCTGGACACGCCGCCGTACGAGGCCTACTCGACCACCTGCGGCATCACGTTCACGTTCGGCGGCGTGCGCATCCAGCACGACAGCGGACAGGTGGTCGACTCGCACCAGGTGCCGATCCCCGGGCTCTACGCCTGCGGCGAGATGGTCGGCGGGCTGTTCTATTTCAACTATCCGAGCGGCACGGGTCTCGTATCGGGCGCGGTGTTCGGGCGCATGGCCGGACGCAGCGCCGGCGCAGCCGCGAAGCAGGCGGGCTGAGCGATGGCCCACGACGCAGCGGGCGACAACCGTTACACGCGCGGCATCGCGGAGTTCGTCTCCGGGCTGCGCTACGAATCGATTCCGCCGGAGGTGATCGCGCGGATCAAGCTGCTGATGCTCGACTCGCTGGGCTGTGCGCTCTACGGCGCCGACCTGCAGTGGAGCCGCATCCTGCAACGCACCCTCGCCGGCGTCGACGCCACCCGCACCTGCCCGGTCTGGGGTACGGATCTGCGGCTGAGCGCGCCGCACGCGGCGCTGGTCAACGGCACGCAGGTGCAGGGCTTCGAACTCGACGACGTGCACCGGGCAGGGGTGCTGCACGTGGGCGCGGTCGTGCTGCCGGCGCTGATCGCGGTGGCGCAGATGCGCCCGGGCATGAGCGGGCGCGAGTTCCTCGCCGCGGCGGTGGCCGGCTACGAGATCGGCCCGCGCGTCGGGCTGTGCATGGGGCCGGAGCACATCGCACAGGGCTGGCACTCGGGCGCGACCCTCGGCGTGTTCTCCGCTGCCGCAGGCGCAGCGCGCGGCCTCGGCCTGGACGTCGAGCGCACGGTGCACGCGCTGGGCATCGCCGGCACGCAGGCTGCCGGCCTGATGGCCGCGCAGTACGGCGCGATGGTCAAGCGCGTGCACGCCGGGCGCTCGTCGCAGAGCGGGCTGTACGGAGCGCTGTTCGCGCGCGACGGCCTCACCGGCATCGTCAACGTGCTGGAGAGCGAGTACGGCGGCTACTGCACGACCTTCTCGCGCTCGAACGACCGCTTCCGGCTGGAGGAACTCACCGCCGGCTTCGGCAGCGTCTGGCAGACGATGGGGGTGGCGCTCAAGTTCTACTCGTGCGTGGGCAGCAATCACACCACGCTCGACGCGATCCGCGACATGCAGGCCGAGCGCGCGTTCGGTGCGCAGGACGTCGAGCGCATCCTGGTGCACGGGTCGCAGGTGACGATGGACCACGTCGGCTGGAAGTACGTGCCGCAGGGGCTCACGTCGGCGCAGCTCAATCTGCCGTACTGCGTCGCCACGTGGCTGCTGGAGGGCGACTGCTTCGTCGATCAGTTCACCGAGGACAAGGTCGCCGACCCCGAGCGCATGCGCATCGCGGAGAAGGTCGCTGTCCAGCACGACGACGTGATCACCGCCAAGGGGGCGAAGTACCGCCACGAGGTGCGGGTCGAACTGTGGCTGAAGGACGGAACACGTTTCGAGCGGCGCGTGGAGTCCGCGCGCGGCAGCGAGTACCGTTTCGCCTCCGACGCCGACGTGATCGAGAAGTTCGGCAAGCTCGCGGTGAAGGCGCTGCCGAAGGCGAAGGCCGATGCGTTGCGCGACGCGATCCTCGGACTCGATGCGATGGCCGATGCTTCCGCCCTCGGCGAGCTGCTGGTGCCCTGACCATGCGGCAGACGGTGGCGGCGGTGGGCGACGTGAATCTGATGAACGTGGGCGACCCGTCGGTCCCGTTCGCGAAGATCGCCCCGCTGCTGGCCGCGGCGGATGTGCGCATCGCCAACCTCGAGTGCTGTCTGTACGACACACCCGCCGAGCATTCGCTCGCGCGCGAGGGCTTCTACGCACCGCGCGCTGCCGGCGCGGCGCTGCTGCACGCCCGGTTCGACGCGGTGGGACTCGCCAACAACGTCAACTACGGCGCAGAGGCGATCCGCGCCTCGTGCCTCGAACTCGATCGCCTCGGCATCGCGCACGCCGGTGCGGGCGCGGATCTCGCAGCCGCGGAGGCTGCGGCGGTGTTCGAGCGCGCCGGCGTGCGCTACGGCTTCATCCAGCGCACGTCGGTCTACTGGCCGATCAATCACGCCGCGACCGAGGCGACGCCCGGCGTGGCGGTGCTGCAGGGGAACACGGCCTATCAGCCGCGGATCTATCGCAACGTGGCTGGCGTGCCGCCGATCAACCGGCCGGGCGTGCCGCCGGTGGTGGTGACCTGGGCCGAACCGGAGTCGCTCGCGCGCTATCTCGCGCAGGTGCGCACGCTGCGCACGCAGTGCGACATCCTCGTCTGCGCGCATCACTGGGGGCTCGCGGAGGAGGTGCTGCAGTATCAGGTGGAGATCGCGCATGCCGCGATCGATGCCGGAGCGGATCTCGTGCTCGGCCACGGGCCGCATCACGCTCTCGCAACCGAGGTCTGGCGCGGTGTACCGGTGTACTACGGGCTCGGCAGCTTCTCGTTTCACACCGGGCACGGCGGGCGCAAGCATCCGGACTGGCGCGGCGAGATGGCGTGCGTCGAGTTCGACGGCCGGCGGGCCGTGCGTGCCGGATTCAGTCTCGTCCGGCACAACGAACTGAACGAGACCGAGCGCTGTGCGCTCGATGCCGAGACGGCCGTCGTGACGAGGCTGGAGACGCTGTGCAGGGCGTTCGGGACCCGTCTGGAGCGCGAAGG
>CANGUQ010000233.1 GCA_947456915.1 Betaproteobacteria bacterium | reverse complement strand
GTTCCGGCTCGGCGCCGAGCAGAACGTACGCCTTGCGCGGCGACTCGATCATCGCGCGTGCGTCGAGCCCGCCCGGCCCGGGCGTGGCGTGTGCGAGCGCCGCGCCGACGCTGTTCGCCCCCATCCCGAGAAAGCCGAAACGGGCCCCCGGGAGCAACGCGGCGAGCGCCTGGGCGAGCCGCTCGAGTTCCGCGAGCCGCGGGTGCTGCTCGGCGAGATTGCCCAGCCAGATCACCGCCCGCTGCGACTGCACGAGATCGTCGGCGACCCGCTGCGCGGCGGCATCCACGGCCACCGACTGCAACGCATCGACCAGATCGCCCGGCAGACCCGGACGCGCCGCAGCCACCGCCTTGACGATCGCCGCCAGCGCCGCGGGCAGCGCCGAGGGCGCCACCACGGTCTCGCTGGCGAGGGGCAGCATCGCGTCCTGCGCGAGCGGGTTGAGCAGGTGCACCCGCGCGCCCTTCTTCGTGCTCTGGCGCAGGCGCTGAGCGAGCAGCGGATGATCCTTGCGCAGGACGCTGCCGATCACCAGCACCCGGTCGGCCGCGCCGATCTCTGCCACCGGCAGACCGAGCCAGGGCGCGCCGCGGCGCGTCGCATCGAGCCGGAAGTCGCGCTGGCGCAGCCGGTGATCGACGTTCTCGCTGCCCAGAGCGCGCATCAGCGAAGCGAGCAGGTGCAGTTCCTCCAGCGTCTGATGCGGCGTGGCGAGCGCGCCGATCGACTGCGCGCCGTGCTCGGCGACGATCGCCTGCAGGCGTCGTGCGACGTGCGCGAGTGCGCTCTGCCAGTCGGTCTGCTGCCAGCGGCCGTCGCGCCGGATCAGCGGACGCACCAGCCTCTGCTCGCTGTTCAGCGCCTCGTAGCCGAAGCGGTCCTTGTCCGAGAGCCAGCACTCGTTGACCGCCTCGTTTTCCAGCGGCACCACGCGCATCACCCGATTGCCCTTGATCTGCACCACGATGTTCGCGCCGAGGCTGCAGTGCGGGCTCACCGACCTGCGCCGGGACAGCTCCCAGGTGCGGGCGGTGTAGCGGAACGGCTTGGAGGTGAGCGCGCCCACCGGGCACACGTCGATCATGTTGCCGGAGAGCTCCGAATCGACGGTGCGCGCGACGAACGGCATGATCTCGCTGTGCTCGCCACGACCGGCCATGCCCAGTTCCATCACTCCGGCGATCTCCTGGCCGAAGCGCACGCAGCGCGTGCAGTGGATGCAGCGCGTCATGTCGGTGGAGATGAGCGGGCCGAGGTTCTTGTTCGGCACCACGCGCTTCGCTTCGTCGAAGCGCGACCCGCTGCCGCCGTAGCCGACGGCGAGATCCTGCAGCTGGCACTCGCCGCCCTGGTCGCAGATCGGGCAGTCGAGCGGATGGTTGATCAGCAGGAACTCCATCACGCCCTTCTGTGCCTGCACCGCCTTCGCCGAGTGCGTCCAGACCTTCATGCCCTCGGTCACCGGCGTGGCGCAGGCGGGCAGCGGCTTGGGCGCCTTCTCCACCTCGACCAGGCACATCCGGCAGTTGGCGGCGATGCTGAGCTTTCTGTGATAGCAGAAGTGCGGCACGTAGACACCCAGCGCGGTGGCGGCCTCCATCACCATCGCGCCGTCGCGCACCTCAACCGCCTTGCCGTCGATCTCCAGCTTCGCCATGGCCGTCCGGTCAGATGTAGGGTGCCACCAGGCACCGCTTGTGATCGATGTGATGCTGGAACTCGTCGCGGAACGCCTTGACGAACGCGCGCACCGGCATCGCCGCCGCATCGCCCAGCGCGCAGATCGTGCGCCCCTGGATGTTGTCCGCCAGGCTGAGCAGCAGGTCGAGGTCCTCCTGCCTCCCGCGGCCGTGCTCGATCCGGTCGACGACGCGGTACAGCCAGCCCGTGCCCTCGCGGCAGGGCGTGCACTGCCCGCACGACTCCTCGTAGTAGAAGTAGGACAGGCGCAGCAGGCACTTCACCATGCAGCGCGTCTCGTTCATCACGATGACCGCGCCCGAACCGAGGAAGGAGCCGGCCTTCTGGATGGAGTCGTAGTCCATGTCCAGCGCCATCATCGTGGCTGCCGGCAGCACCGGCATCGACGAACCGCCCGGGATCACCGCCTTCAGCGGCACCCCGTCGCGCATGCCCCCGGCCATCTCGAGCAGCTTCGCGAACGGCGTGCCGAGCCTCACTTCGTAGTTGCCCGGCCGCGCGACGTCGCCCGACACCGAGAAGATCTTGGTGCCGCCGTTGTTCGGCTTGCCCAGCGCGAGGAACGCCTCGCCGCCGTTGTTGATGATCCACGGCACCGCGGCGAAGGTCTCCGTGTTGTTGATCGTGGTCGGCTTGCCGTACAGCCCGAAGCTCGCCGGGAACGGCGGCTTGAACCGCGGCTGACCCTTCTTTCCCTCGAGCGACTCGAGCAGCGCGGTTTCCTCGCCGCAGATGTAGGCCCCGTAGCCGTGATGGGCGTGCAGCTGGAAACTGAAGGCGCTGCCCAGGATGCTGTCGCCAAGGTAGCCGGCGGCGCGTGCCTCTTCCAGCGCCTCCTCGAAGCGCTCGTAGACGTCCCAGATCTCGCCGTGGATGTAGTTGTAGCCCACGGTGATGCCCATCGCGTAGGCACCGATGGCCATGCCCTCGATGAGGATGTGCGGGTTGTAGCGCAGGATGTCGCGATCCTTGAACGTCCCCGGCTCGCCCTCGTCCGAATTGCATACGAGGTAGCGCTGGCCGGTGTAGTTCTTCGGCATGAAGCTCCACTTGAGGCCGGTCGGGAACCCGGCGCCACCGCGTCCGCGCAGCGCCGATTTCTTCAGTTCGGCAATCACCGCATCCGGCGTGATCTGCTCCGAGAGAATGCGGCGCAGCGCGCGGTAGCCGCCGCGCGCCTCGTAGTCGGCGAGCCGCCAGTTCGTGCCGTCGAGCCCGCGCAGGATCACCGCGTCCGGGCCGTAGATTCCGGTGTCGAAGGGGGGCAGCGGCGCATTCACTTCGCGCACTCCTTGCGCAGGTCGGCGATCAGCTGGTCGAGTCGCTCCGGGGTCATCCACGAGAGCATCTTGCGGTTGTTCTGCATCAGCACCGGCGCGTCGCCGCAGGCCCCCATGCACTCGCCCTCCTTCAGCGTGAAGCAGCCGTCGGGCGTGGTCTCGTTGAAGCCGATGCCCAGCACGCTCTTCAGGTGCTCGGCAGCCCGGGTCGCCCCCTGCAGCGCGCACGGCAGGTTGGTGCAGATCGTGAGCTTGTGGCGCCCGGTCGGAGCGAGGTCGTACATCGTGTAGAAGGTGGCCACCTCGTACACGGCGACCGGCGGCATGCCCAGATGGCGCGCGACGAAATCCATCGTCGCGGTGTCGAGCCAGCCCTTCTCCTGCTGCGCGATGGCGAGCGCGGCCATCACCGCGGACTGCTTCTGGTCGGGCGGGTACTTGGCGATCGCGCGATCGATCCGGGCGATCGACTCGGCAGACAGCGCGCCGGCGTCGGCCGAGGGGGAGGCAGGTGCTGCGGTCGGAGAGGGAGCGGTCATTGCAGTCAGCGGTCGATCTCGCCGAACACGATGTCCTGGGTGCCGATGATCGCGACCACGTCGGCGATCATGTGTCCCCTGGCCATTTCGTCGATGGCGGCAAGATGCGGAAAGCCGGGGGCGCGGATCTTCAGCCGGTACGGCTTGTTCGCCCCGTCGGAGACGAGAGAGATGCCGAACTCGCCCTTCGGATGCTCGACCGCGGCGTAGGCCTCGCCGGCGGGCACGTGCATGCCCTCGGTGAACAGCTTGAAGTGGTGGATCAGCTCTTCCATGTTGAGCTTCATGTCCACGCGGTGCGGGGCGGCAACCTTGTGGCTGTCCGAGATCACCGGGCCGGGATTGGCGCGCAGCCACTCCACGCACTGGCGGATGATGCGGTTGGACTGGCGCATCTCCTCGACGCGCACCAGATAGCGGTCGTAGCAGTCGCCGTTGACGCCGACCGGAATGTCGAACTGCAACCGGTCGTAGACCTCGTACGGGCGCTTCTTGCGCAGGTCCCACTCGATGCCCGAGCCGCGCAGCATCGGGCCGGTGAAACCGAGCTGCAGCGCGCGCTCGGGACTCACCACGCCGATGCCGACGGTGCGCTGCTTCCAGATGCGGTTGTCGGTGAGCAGCGTCTCGTACTCGTCGACGCACCTGGGAAAGCGTTCGGTGAACGCCTCGATGAAGTCGAGCAGCGAGCCCTGGCGCGTCTCGTTCAGGCGCCGCACGTCCGCGTCGCTGCGGATCGTCGAGGGCTGGTACTGCGGCATGCGGTCCGGCAGGTCGCGGTAGACGCCACCCGGGCGGTAGTACGCAGCGTGCATGCGAGCGCCGGAGACCGCCTCGTAGCAGTCCATCAGGTCTTCGCGCTCGCGGAAGCAGTACAGGAATATCGTCATCGCGCCGATGTCGAGCCCGTGCGCACCCAGCCAGAGCAGGTGATTGAGCGTGCGCGTGATCTCGTCGAACATCGTGCGGATGTACTGCGCGCGGATCGGCGGCACCACGCCGGTCAGCTTCTCGATCGCCATCACGTACGCGTGCTCGTTGCACATCATCGACACGTAGTCGAGCCGGTCCATGTACGGCACCGACTGCAGGAACGTGCGCGTCTCGGCGAGCTTCTCGGTGGCCCGGTGCAGCAGCCCGATGTGCGGATCGGCGCGCTCGATCACCTCGCCGTCGAGCTCGAGCACCAGCCGCAGCACCCCGTGCGCGGCCGGGTGCTGCGGCCCGAAGTTCATCGTGTAGTTCTTGATCTCGGCCATGGTGGCGGGTCAGCCCTTGCGGAAGCCTTCGCTGTCGGCGTAGTGCTGCTCGCGGATGATCCGCGGCACCACTTCGCGCGGCTCGATGGTCACCGGCTGGTAGACGACGCGCTTCTGGTCTGCGTCGTAGCGCATCTCGACGTGGCCGGAGATCGGAAAGTCCTTGCGGAACGGATGGCCGACGAAACCGTAGTCGGTCAGGATGCGGCGCAGATCCGGATGCCCCTCGAACACGATGCCGAACAGATCGAAGGCCTCGCGCTCGTACCAGTTCGAGGCCGCCCACACTCCGGTCGCCGAATCGAGCACCGGGAAGTCGTCGTCGGTGGCGAACACGCGCACGCGCAGACGCGCGTTGTGCGCGAGCGACAGCAGCTGGTAGTCGACGCCGAAACGCGCGCCGTCCCACGCTCCGTCGCCGTATGCCGACCAGTCCACTCCGTACAGGTCGATCAGCTGGGCGAAGGCGAGCTGCGGGTCATCGCGCAGCTGCGCGAGCGTGTCGAGCATGCCGTCGCGGGCGATCGTGAGCGTCACCTCGTCGTCCTCGCGCAGGACGGTGATCGAGACGACCCGCTCTCCGAGAGCGGCGAGCAGACGCTGGCGCAGGGTTTCGGCGGCGAGAATCATCGGGCGATCGTGCTCTCGCGCTTGATCTTGTTCTGCAGCTGGATGATCCCGTACAGCAGCGCTTCGGCGGTAGGCGGGCAGCCGGGGACGTACACGTCCACCGGCACGATGCGATCGCAGCCGCGCACGACCGAGTACGAGTAGTGGTAGTAGCCCCCGCCATTGGCGCACGAGCCCATCGAGATCACCCAGCGCGGCTCGGCCATCTGGTCGTACACCTTGCGCAGCGCCGGAGCCATCTTGTTGCACAGCGTGCCGGCGACGATCATCACGTCGGACTGACGCGGGCTGGGGCGGAAGATCACGCCGAAGCGGTCCATGTCGTAGCGCGCAGCGCCGGCGTGCATCATCTCCACCGCGCAGCAGGCGAGGCCGAAGGTCATCGGCCACAGCGATCCGGTGCGCGTCCAGTTGATCAGCTTGTCGGCCGAGGTGGTGATGAATCCCTGCTCGGCGGAGGGCATCAGCGCGCCCGCGGCCGGCAGCGACGACGCGGCCGGTGCCGCGACGGCGGTGGCGTCATTCATCGTTGCACTACTCCCATTCGAGTGCACCCTTCTTCCATTCGTAGACGAAGCCCACGACGAGAATCATCAGGAAGACGAACATCGCGATCAGTCCGTGCCAGCCGAGATCGCCGAGCACGATCGCCCACGGAAACAGGAATGCGATCTCCAGATCGAAGAGGATGAACAGGATCGCGACGAGGTAGTAGCGAACGTCGAACTTCATCCGCGCGTCCTCGAATGCCTCGAAGCCGCACTCGTAGGGCGAGAGCTTTTCCGGGTCGGGGCGGTTCGCGCCGGTGGCGGAACTCGCCAGCCATCCGACCAGCGGCAGCACGAGACCGAACGCGAGTCCCACGGCGATGAACAGCAGGATGGGCAGATAACCTTCTAGCACCGCGGGCTCGACTGTTCGTTGCGCATCATCTCAT